>JAFQRU010000064.1 GCA_017409915.1 Clostridia bacterium | reverse complement strand
TGCCAGTGGCATATTTTTAGGGCGATTAGGTGCGACAGCACCGAGAAAACAAGAAAAAGCGGAGCTTTTTTACGAACATTTAAACCGTAAAGAAAATATGCCAGTGGCATATTTTTAGGGCGATTGAGAGCCGACAGGCTCGGGGATAAAAGAAAAAGCGGAGCTTTTTAGCAGAAGAAATAAATCTCTCCTTCTCCGCCAAAAGACGACAAGTTTCTACTTGTCGTCTTTTACTTTTTCTTATGCACTCTTCACTAAAAGTGTATATTAAGTTTTAACATCTTCTTTTTACTATGTCAAATTATAAAAAATAAGGGTAGGGATTAACCCACCCTTAAAAATAATAGTAACTCAATTATTTAGTTTCATTAAGCATAGAACGAAGAGTAATAAATTTTGTTCCATTTTCTCCATTTGCTATTTGATATTTTGTGTTTGGTTGTTCTGTGCCAAAATCAAGTCCAGTTTGAACCATAATTGGTATATCTAATGCATTACTTATTAAAATTGCGACATCATTCCTTGATGCAATACTTTCGTTTTTTATTGACAGTGATTTAGTCAAACCTAATTGCGTTGCTACCATAAGATAACCATTAGGATAACCACCCATTGCATCTGCCATAGGACTATAACCTAAAACATATACAATCATTTTAATAACATCATTACAAGTAATCTCATCTTCAGGCTTGAAATTACCATTTTCATCACCATCAACAATGCCTAGTTCTTTGGCTATGTTAATATATTTGATTGCCCAATGATTTTGGGGAATATCATTAAAATAATTATTAACAAGACTATCATTGGAAGAAACATCGACATCATAAGCACAACTTATCATTTTAACTACTTCTGCTTTTGTTGTGATGTCATTTAGCCTTAAATCTCCATTTTCATCTCCAACCATTATTCCATAAGAATATAGGTCTGTTTGTTGTTCTTTTGTTAATTCTGTTGCACTCACAACAACTACTGACATTAACATAAAAGATGCCATCAATAAAGAAACTAATTTTTTCACTTTAATCACTCCTATAATTTTGCTACTCACTAATATTGAGTTTTTACTCGATTATATCAAATTTTATTTTATTTGTCAATGGTTTATAATAATATTATAAAATTTAATAATTATTTGATAGGAATGAGTAAAATGTTGAGTGAAAATGAATACAAAGAAATATTGCTTGATATAGGCTTAAAAATTGGTTATTACAGAAGAAAAGCCGGTATGACACAAGCAGAACTTGCGGAACACACAGGCATGACATTATCTTATATTTCGCAATTAGAATCACCCAACCTGCCTTATTGCCCGTCAATCAAAACACTTTTTACAATAGCAAAGGTATTAGGGATTAAAGCGAGTAAATTGATAGATATAGATGAATAAAAGACTGCTCAGGGTTGAGCAGTCTTTTCTGTTTTAAATTTTATTCCTTATTTTCTTCTGCCAGTTTTATATATTCTTCAATGGTCGGGTAGATTGCAAAGTTTGTTATAAAAGAAGAAAGAACTGGAAGGAAAACGATTTCTAAGATAAAGTAAATCACAATTGCTATTGGAGAAATATATAATGTTGCTATAAGTGGTAAAACGATATGAATCAGCGCATTTGCGATAAGCAGGATTACACTTTTTGGTGCCTTTGCAAGAGAAAGAATAAGTGCATTTTTCATAATTGCTTTAAGGGGCAATTTGAAGGTAATCATAAGCTGATACACGAACAAGTGGAGAAGAGTATAAACTATAATAAAGAATATAAGTATATATCTTAAATATGAAACTGCACCGCCCATACTTGCATAGAAATTATATGCAAAAATGATTAAAACGAAAAGAACGAGGTCTAAAAGCCAAAGGCCTGACGATTGTTTAAAGTTCTCCTTTATCTTTTGCTTGAAATCGCTCCAAAGCCATACATGTTCTTCTCGCCCGATGTTACGGAGAGCATAAGTTAAACTTGCCGTTGAAGGGCCAAGTCCCCAGAGGGCATTGAAGCAAACGGCGAGCAGAATATTCAGTGACCAATAGGTAGAGAAAATCGCATCCTCTGCTAACAGACCTGCCTCTATCATAGGGTTAAGAAAAGATGTGGAAAGAAAACCTGTTACTATACAGGTTATGATGAATGCCGGAATTGAAAATAAAACATATAAAAGATTGAGCTTTATTAAATCCCAGAATTTCTCCCCGAAAATCTCGAAGAATATAGAAAATCTTGACTGGTTCGGGTCGCGTTTTTCCACTCCCGGACCGGGCTTCATATAGTTTTTTGCAAACATTTTTCTCGCTCCTTATGTTAACAAATTAAAGAATATTTAAAATTATACTCCAAAACAAAAATAATGTCAACTTACCTGCAAAAAAGGGTTGAAAATATCCATATCTTGTTATATAATGAAAGTGTATATTTAAGATTAAAAAGGTCCGTTTATGAGACGAATAAATTATCAGATAAGGAAAGAGGATTATGAAGAAAAGGACAGCAACACTAGTAACAATTTTAGGGACACTTATAACAGGTTTTGCCATTGGCTCGTTCTTAACTCCCAACAAAATTGTAGGAGGAGGGGCCTCGGGTATATCCACCATATTGTTCCATACTTTTGGCATACAGCCTGGTGTGAGCTATTTTGTTATCAATATAGTGTTTTTGCTTTTGGGCCTTAAAGTTCTGGGAAAGACATTTATCCTCAAAACTCTTTTTGGGATAAGCATTTTGTCTGTGTGGACGGAAATTTTCTCTTTCTTTCCTATCTATACAGAGAACATTATGCTTGCGGCGATTTTCGGCGGAGTTTTATATGGCTTCGGTATAGGAATGAGTTTTGCGGCAGGGGCGTCAACAGGCGGAACGGATATTATAGGAAGAATTATCCAGTCGAAGTTTGCGCATGTTCCCATTGGCAAAATGCTTCTATTCGTTGACGGAATTATCATAGCGATTTCTCTTATCGCATTTAAAGATATTGAGCTTGTTTTAATCGGCGTTCTGACCCTTATTCTTTCAAGCTATTCCATCGATTTTATAATAAGCAAGCTTAATGTTTCAAGAATTGCCTTTGTTATAACTGACAAGGGTGAAGAAATTGCGAAATATTTGGTTTCAACATCTCCAAGAGGTGTAACCTTAATTGATGTTAAAGGGATGTATACCAACGAGGCAAAGCAGATGCTTTTCTGTGCACTTAAAGAAAGCGAAAGCGAAAAATTCCAGAAGAAAATCCTCGAAATGGACGACAAGGCATTTATTGTTTTCTCTGAGTCTCAGAGGATTAAAGGAAACGGATTCTATTTATATAAGTAAGGGGCGTATTTTATGCAGATTATAACAATCAGCCGTGAGTTTGGAAGCGGTGGAAGAGAGTTTGGGAAAAGACTTGCCCAAAGTCTTGGATGGGCTTATTATGATAAAGATATTATCTTAAATCTTGCCCAAAGCAATGAGAAAATAAATGAACTTTCCGAAAAGGAGCTTTTACAGGAATTTCCTATCTCTTTTGGAAAGACTTTTTCGTCTCTTTCCATATTCAGAAACAGTGCCGTAAACCTTGTTGCAAAAGAACAAAGAGCAATAAGAAGCATCGCCAAGAGAGAAGAAAACTTTGTTATAGTAGGAAGATGCGCCGATGTTGTCCTTAAAAAGCATAAACCCTTTAACTTGTTTATCTATGCGGATATGAACGCGAAAATAAAAAGATGTAAAAAGCATCATCCAAAGGGCGAAAAGCTTACGGATAAGGAAATGGAAAAGAAGATTAAACAGGTTGACAGCGCAAGAAGAAAGTATCACGAGCTTGTTTCCACAGAGAAGTGGGGAGATAAAAAGAATTATCATCTCCTGATAAATACCTCAGGGGCGGATATTGAAAGCCTTGTTGCACCTGTTTCGGAGTATATAAAGACTTATTTTGACGGCAAAAAGAAGTAAAGGGGATATAAAAATGACGTTTGATAAAAGTATGTATAACGCTTTTGATTTAGATGCTATAAAAATTCTGGACGACTTTTTGCCTGCCAAAATTTTTGATACTCATGCACATATCTATGACAAAAGCTTTGCTCCTGGTGTTGCAGAGAACTATGAGGCAGATAAGGCGGACATAGAAGACTATAAGAGGTTTATGTCAGCAGTATTGCCAGGAAGGGATGTAAAGCTCAATCTTATTCCTTACCCTGATACAGCTATGCGGGATATGGCAGGGGCAATGGATTTAAGCGATGCGTTTTTAGTAAAAGAACTTGAAAAAGATGATAACAATGTAGGCGAGATTATGGTTTTGCCAAAAGAAAGTGCAGAGAGCATAGAAAAACGACTTATGCATTCTAATATAAAAGGCCTTAAATGTTATCATATATTCGCCGATAAAAAAGAAACCTGGAATTGCACGATTGATGAATATCTTCCTGAAAGTGCCTGGGAGGTTGCGAATGAAAAGAAGTTGGTGATAACCCTTCATATGGTAAAGGATAAGGCGCTCTCTGATGAAGATAATCTTAAATATATTATTGAAACGGCAGAAAAATATAAAGATGCAACTTTAATTCTTGCTCATGCGGCAAGAAGCTTTGCGGCTTGGACGGCCGTTGAAGCGGTTGATAAAGTTAAGCATCTTGAAAATGTATGGTATGACTTTTCTGGGGTATGTGAATCCCCTGCAATGATTCAGATTCTTAAAAAGGTTGGCGCAAGCCGATGTATGTGGGGAAGTGATTTTCCTGTGTGTGCAATGAGGGGAAAGGCAATCTCTCTTGCGGATACATTCTATTGGATAAACGAAAAAGATATTGAAGGATTTTCGGCGTCAACTACTACTCATAGCTGGCTTGTGGGAACTGAAAATCTTATGGCGACAAGACAGGCCTGTATAATAGCAGACCTTTCAAAGAAAGAAATTGAAGATTTGTTTTATAACAGCGCAGAAAGGCTTTTTAAATAAAAGCTAAGGAGAAACAAAATGGGGAAATACAGCGGATATCTTATCTGCACGGACCTTGACGGAACTTTCGTAGATGATAGGGGCGAGCTTATAGAGAAAAACCTCAAAGCAGCCGAAGAATATATGAAAGAGGGCGGACTCTTTACCGTTGCGACGGGAAGAACCGGCTCATATATCAGGGAACATTATAAGGGCAGAATAAAGATAAATACATATCTTGTCTGCCTTAACGGAACAATGATTTACGATACGGAGAAAGAAGAAATCGTATACTCAAATGTTATGAAGAAAGATAAGATGGACGGAGTTAAGGAATATGTTGACGGTTGCCTCTGTGCATATATCTATACCGCCAACAATCTCTATCATAAGATTGAGGATGTTCCTGTTGATGCAGACATTTATAAGATTGTTTTCGTTTATGAAAATGAAGAAAAATGCCTTGAAATGCTTTGCAAAATGAAAGAAAAATACGGCGAGGATTTTGATTTTAACCGAAGCTATAAAGAGTTTCTTGAAATGGAGAACAAAGGTTCGGGCAAAGGCGACGCCATAAGACAGATGCGAACTCTTTTGGGGGAGAACGCAAAGAAAGTTGTTTGTTTCGGGGACTTTGAAAACGACCTTACAATGATAGAAGAGGCAGATATAGGTGTTGCGGTTGGCAATGCACTTCCGTCACTTAAAGAAATCGCAGATAAGGTTACGGTTTCAAATAATGAGGGTGCAATAGCCCGGATTATCAATGAGCTATAAAAAAGGTGCAGTTTTGACCGCACCTTTTGTGCTTTTTGATAAAATGTTGGAATAGTATTGACAAAGCTGTAAAAATGTGTATAATTATATCATATCCTGTTGAAACTTGCAGAATTTATTAAGACTGCAAGCGAAGGGAACTCCGGAGAATCTCGTACAGAGTGCCGAAGGTGCAAGGCGAAAGCTGAATCTCTCAGGCAAAAGGACGGAACAGAAATAAAATATAAATGTATTTCTATGCCTACGCAGATAATTCGGAGCCGCCTTTTAGGATAAAGGGCGGCAGTTTTATTGT
>JAFQRU010000063.1 GCA_017409915.1 Clostridia bacterium | reverse complement strand
GTCGCTTCCGTCCCCTAATTTATATCTCCCTATAACATTCCCTGCACGGTTTAAGGTTATAAGAAGAAACTGCTCCGTAAGCTTTCCATAAAAGAAAGTTTTTGCGTAGTCAATCGCTTCTTCGCTGGTCTTAATCTGTTTCTTTGGAGAATTTATTGACCTCTCCAAAACTCCAAGAACATCATATAAGCTTGTGAGGAATTTGGCTGTTCGCATTCCAATGCCCTCGATTTTGGCAAGCTCTTTTTCGTCTGCCGTTAAGACTTTGTGTAAGCTTCCGAATTCATCAATAAGCCTCTTTGCGATTTCGTTGGTATTTCCTCTTGGAATAACCGCAAACAAAATCATCTCCAAGACCTCGTGGTCGGGCATATTATGAAGACCGCCAAGCTTGGCCTTTTTATCCATTCTTTCTCTGTGTTTATCGTGAAGATTTCCCATTATGCCATCCTCCTAAGCTTTAAGAGAACTTTCTCAAAATAGTCGGGGACATCACGCATAAACTCCATATATTCCCCTGAAATCGGATGAATAAAACCAACTCGGCAGGCATGGAGAAGCTGTCCCTCTAAACCGAATTTATCCTTTACACCATAGGTCTTATCCCCTACGATAGAGTGTCCTCGGCTTGACAGGTGAACCCTTATCTGATGAGTTCTTCCTGTTTCGAGACGGCAGCTTACATAGGTAAACCCCGGAAATCTCTCTAAAACTTTAAAATGAGTTATTGCCTCACGAGAATTTTTCTCGGTTATCGCCATTTTCTTGCGGTTAACGGGATGTCTTCCTATGGGAGCATTGATTGTCCCCTCGTCCTCTTTTATATTGCCGTGAACTAAGGCTCTGTATTCTCTTGTAAGGCTATGGGCCTTTATCTGTTCAGATAGGCTTTTATGGGCAATATCGTTTTTGGCAACAAGGAGTAGTCCGCTTGTGTCTTTATCAATTCTATGAAGAATCCCCGGGCGTTTTTCCCCGTTTATCCCCGATAAAGAATCAGGGCAATAGCTTAAAAGAGCATTGACTAATGTCCCGCTGTAATTCCCTGCCGCAGGGTGCACAACCATTCCCTGAGGCTTGTTAACAACCAGCATACAGTCGTCTTCATAGACAATATCAAGAGGGATTTCTTCGGCGGCAACATCAATCTCTGCCGCATCAGGAATTTGGACCGCAACCCTTTCTCCCGATTTTACCTTATAATTAGCTTTAACAGGGCGGTCATTTATGGTAACACACCCTTCGTCAATAAGCTTTTGAATTCTTGAACGGGTAAAATCTTCAAGAGAAGAAGCCAAAAACTTGTCTATTCTTATATTATTTTCATTTACATCAAAAATAATCTGGTTCATTTCTATCTCTCTTTTGTTTTGCTTTCAAAAAATAAAATGTATATTATAATAAAGGCGGCGCCTATGCAGACAGACATATCCGCTATATTAAAAATCGGAAAATCTATAAAGTCGGCGCTTAAAAAATCAATAACGCCCTCAGGATAAAAAATCCGGTCTATTAAATTCCCGATTGCGCCGGTCACGCAGAGGGTTATCCCTGTTTTCCCCGTAAAATGGAGGTCTTTATTCTTGATAAAATACCAAATCAAAAAGGTGCAGACAATTATGGTTACCCCTATAAAGAGCCATCTCTGGTTTTGAAGGAGTCCCCATGCCATTCCCTTATTTCTTATATAGGTTATGGAAAAAACCCCGTCGATTACCCCGATGCTCTGGCCAATTTCCATATTTTTTGCTACAATAAGCTTTGTAACAAAATCCCCTATTAAAATTAAAAATCCAATTAAAATATACATGTTATCCTCTTTTTCATATATTAAAAATGTTCAGAAATTAACTTCCTGAACATTTTATTTTTTATTCCGCTGCAACATATTCGCCGTCTTCGTTTAAGACAAGCTTTGGAAGTTCCATTGTTACGCGCTCTAATGTTTTGATTATATCGGAAACCTCATCAGGAGCCATTTCTTCTGGCTCTGTTGTGATTTCGGAAAGTTTAACTTCTTCTTTTACTTCTTCCGTTTCGTAAGACTTTCTTATAACCGGATCTGCCATTGCAAATTCCTTTACAATGCTAAGCTGAGAAGTGAGGAGAGAAATAATTCTTGTTCGGAAAATCTCAACATTTCTGCGCATTTCCTCATATTCATAATTAACTTTTGTAACTTCTTTCCCTGCATCGCTTATAATCTCGGAGGCTCTGTTTTCCGCATCCTTTATGATGTTTTCAGCCTTGGCATAAGCGTTTTTCTTAATTTCTTCCCCTGTGCTCTGGGCAACGATGATTGCCTGTTGGAGAGTTTCCTCCATTGTTTTATACTGGGTTATAGCTTCGGTTAAAGTTGCAATTTTGTCCCTTGATGCAAGGTTTTCCTTATAGAGCTTTTCGTAATCCCTTGCGAGTTCGCCCATGAAAGCGTCAACCTCATCTTTATTATATCCGCGCATTTGCTTGGAAAATACTTTTTCTTCAACTTCAAGTGGCATAAGCATAGCTTGGCACCTCCTAAACATATTTTTCAATTACAATACTGTCTCTTCCTTTTTTGGTCTGCCCGTTAAGACGGCTCAGCTTAAATCTGCCTTTGCCTTTAACGGAGATTATGTCCCCTTCACTAAGGGTTTTTGAAACATTTTCCGTTTCTTCCCAGTTAACGCTGACAACTTTCCCTAAAATCAGGGAAACCGCTTTGCTCCTTGATGTTTTAAGAGCGGTGGCCAGAGCGCTGTCAAGCCTTACCGATGAGACAGTCCCTCTTATTTCCTCGGTTTTCTTCTTTGGAATAAGGTTTTCATAATCCTCGCAGAGAGAAATCTCAATTCCGTCTCTGCCGATTTTTTCAAGGTTAGTTAAGATATAGTCCTTTATTTCACTGCGGACAAAGATGATACACCTATCCTCCAAAAGAACAATATCC
>JAFQRU010000062.1 GCA_017409915.1 Clostridia bacterium | reverse complement strand
GGTTTCTTCATCGTCTCCAAGCTTTTTTCTGCAAGAGCCAAGATATGATGACGGGGTCTGCTTCAAGAGTTTTATAAAGTTATCGTCTGCACTTTTAATCTCTATAATATCGTCCTCTAAAACTCCCTGGATTCCGCCTACCATTCCGTAGACCTTATCGAATTTCTTTGAATCAAAACCCGCCTTTATAACCCCTGCCAAAGAGGAGTTTATAACTGCCGTCGGGCCGCCTGACTGTCCTACAAGTATATTCATGTTCTTTCTCCTTATCGTCTTATCTGACCGCTACCTTTAATTAAGTATTTGCTTGTTGTAAGCTCTGTAAGTCCCATTGGACCACGAGCGTGAATTTTCTGAGTGCTTATTCCGATTTCTGCGCCGAATCCGAACTCGAAGCCGTCTGTAAATCTTGTTGAAGCGTTAACATAAACCGCCGCCGCATCAACCTCTTTCAAGAACTTCTGAGATGCTTGAATATTCTCCGTAATAATCGCTTCGGAGTGGCGGGTGCCGTATTTATTTATGTGAGCAATCGCCTGGTCAACGCTGTCCACAACTTTAATTGCGATTTTAAGGGATAGATATTCCTCTCCCCAATCCTCTTCTGTTGCCATTTTTGCTCCGCTTGAAATCTGGCAGACTCTCTCGTCCCCCATAACCTCAACCCCTTCTTCATGAAGGGCAGAAATCATAGCAGGAAGAAATCTCTCTGCGATTTCGCTATGTACCAAAAGTTTCTCCTCTGCGTTGCAAACAGAGGGCCTTGAAGTTTTTGCATTTATAACAATATCTCTCGCCATAGCGAGATCTGCATATTTATCAACATAAACATGGCAGTTGCCTGTTCCCGTTTCAATGGCAGGAACGGTTGCGTTTTCCATAACCGCGCGGATAAGGCCAGCTCCTCCGCGAGGGATAATAACATCAAGATATTCGTTAAGGCGCATAAGAGCTGTTGCGGTCTCTCTTGAAGTGTCTTCAACTAAGTTTATACAACCCTTTGGGAAACCCTCTTTAACGAGAGCCTCTTGCATAATATTAACAAGGGCAAGATTTGTTCCAAGAGCCTCTTTTCCGCCACGGAGTATGCAGGCATTCCCTGACTTTAAACAAAGAGCCGCCGCATCAGCCGTTACATTGGGGCGGGATTCATAAATTATACCGATAACCCCAAGAGGAACTCTTACCTTTTCGATTTCAAGGCCGTTGGGGCGCTTGTCTCTTGAAATATATGTTCCAACAGGGTCGGGAAGTTCCGCCACCTGTGTCATACCTTTTGCAATGGCATTAATTCTTAAAGGGTTTAAAGTAAGCCTTTCGATAAAGCCCTCCGAAAGCCCGTTTTGACGAGCCAGAGCAATATCCTCTTCGTTAACCTTTAAAATATAGTCTGAATTTTCATAAACAGCCTCCGCCATAGCGATTAGAGCACGATTTTTTTCCTCTTCTCTGGCGGTTACAAGGAACTCTGACGCCATCTTCGCCATCTGCCCTTTTATTATAAGCTCGTTCATCCTGTTTCACCCTTTCAAATTTCAGCTTTTATAGAATTATTATAACATATCAGGGCAGGAAGGTCAAATAATATTGCAAAAATTAAAGAGAAAGAAAAAATATCGAGAAAAAGCAAAAATTTTTGAGATTTTCCTTGACAAAAGCCATCTTTGGTAGTATAATGATTTTTGCGTGATGAAATCCAGCATATGCACCATTAGCTCAGCTGGTAGAGCACCTGACTCTTAATCAGGGTGTCCACGGTTCGAGTCCGTGATGGTGTACCAAACCGCATAGCAAAAGCTATGCGGTTTTTTCTTTTATTTTTTTAATCAAAAAAGCACTTGCGAAATGCAAGTGCTTTTATTTTTATGCCATAATCTTTACGATTATCTTTCTTATTTTGCCCGGCTTTGTGCTGCACATTGGTCTGTGGCCGTCAAATGGGAACGCAATATAAAATTCATCCTTGGATGTGTTGATTATATCGCCAGGCCCCTTAACCATCATATAGTCGCCCTCTTCATCATAAGGAGTTTCGATTTCGCAGTTATCGATTGATGCATAGCCTGTGTCTTCTTCCCCCTCTAAAATGAATTGAAGGTCGATATACTTTTTATGAGCTTCGTAAGTATCTTCCCATTCAGCTTTTGTGTCGCCGCCTGTTACCAAAGCATAAACCTTATCCCCGTCAATTTCATATTTGCCCTCAGGAGTATTCCCGTCAAAGGAGAGAACATAGTCAATTCCTTTATCAAGATTTTCGCTTATTCCTTTATAAGCCTTTAATTCTTCTTTTTTTCCGATAATCATTTTTTAATCTCCATTCCGCCGCTCCGCATCGGCACAAACAGCAATTAAAATTTCTCTTTCATGCGGAGCAAGGGATGAAAGAGATTAAAACGCGCATGTGCGTTTCGGCGCGAGCCGAAAATTTCGCACGCGCAATTAAATCCGCCAGAGACTTACGTGAAAAGAATTTTCACGTTATGTCTCCTTTATCTCTTGGATAAAACTTCTTTTTCGTAAGCTAAAACTTCGCTTATATAGTCTTCCTTAACATTTTCTCTCTTTAAGTATTCAGCCCAGATATCGCCAAACGGCATTGTCTTCTGGTCTTCAAGCATAACCATAAGCTCTGTAAGTCTGTTTTCTTCCTGGAGCTTCTTCATTTCTGCGCTTGGCTCTAAAAGTGCCATAAGGAGTGCTTTCTGAACGCTTCGAACGCCTGTTACCCAAGCGGAAATTCTGTTGATTGATGCATCAAAATAGTCTGTTGCGATAAATACGCGGTCAAGCGCATCGTTTCTTACGATTTCCTTAGCGATTTCCTTTGTTTCGTCGTCTAAGAGAACAACATGGTCACTATCCCATCTTACGCCTCTTGTAACATGGAGAGCAACTTTATCGTGGAACAAGAGCATACTTGAAAGCTTGTCAGAAACCACTTCTGTTGGGTGGTAATGGCCGTTATCCATAAGAGGAGTTATGCCTTTCTGTGTTACATAGTTGAGGCAGAATTCAGCAGAGCCAACAGTATAAGATTCAACGCCGATTCCGAATACCTTTGATTCAAGGCAAACAAAAACCTTACTCTTATCGTATGGGATAGATAAAATCTCGTCAAGAGACTTTTTAAATCTTGCTCTTGGAGCAAATCTGTCCGCAGGAATATCTTTATATCCGTCAGGAATCCAGATGTTCATTACGCAAGGAATTCCTGTTTCCTCTGCAAAATACTGAGAAATTTCAAGACATCTCTTACCGTGTTCAACCCAGAATTTTCTTACATTCTCATCAGGAGAAGAAAGTGTTAAATTATCCTTAACCATTGCATGAGAGAAGAAAGTCGGGTTAAAGTCGATACCCATTCCTCTTTCCTTTGCAAACTTTAACCATCTGTCAAAGTGCTTTGGCTGGAGTGCATCACGGTCAGCAAATTCTCCGTCTTCAAAAATTGCATAGCAGGCGTGGAGATTGAGCTTTTTCTTACCGGGAGTTAAAGCCAAAACCTTATCAAGGTCAGCGATAAGCTCTTCCGGAGTTGTTGCTTTACCAGGATAGTTACCTGTTGTCTGGATACCGCCTGAGAGACTTTCTCTGCTGTCAAAACCAACAACATCGTCTCCCTGCCAGCAGTGGATTGCCACAGGAACATCCTTTAATGTGTTTAATGCCTTTTCAACATCAACACCAATTTTACTATAAATTGCTTTTGCTTCATCAAATCTTGACATATTCTTTCCTCCTTATAAAATCTTTTTAAAGTCTTCGTATGCCTTATTCCAAACATCTGTTTCGCTTGGGGTATATTCTTTAATATCAAAAGAATTTTTGATAATTTCTCTCGCCTCTTTTAAGTCGCTAATCTCGCCGCCTGCAATAAGCTGAACAGCTATGTTTCCAAGGGCAGTTGCCTCAATAGGACCTGCGCTAACCATAGTATTACAAGCGTTTGCGGTAAGCTGGCAAAGGAGCGGGTCCTTTGTTCCGCCGCCAACAATATGTATGCCTGTAAAGTCTTTTTCAGCAATCTTTTTAAGATTTAAGAATGCGTGGCGGTATTTTAAAGCGAGGCTCTGGTAAATACATCTTACTATTTCGCCCACGGTCTGAGGAACATACTGGTTTGTTCTTTCGCAGAATTCCTGAATTCTCTTTGGGAGATTTCCAGGTCTTGAAAAATCAACATAATCAGGGTCTATATAGCACTTAAATGGTTCACTTGCAAGCGCCGCTTTTTCAAGGTCGTTAAAGCTTAAATCCTGACCCTGCTTCTTCCAAGCACGGCGGGATTCCTGAATAAGCCAGAGGCCCATAATGTTTGTAAGATATCTTATTGTTCCGCCATATCCGCCTTCGTTGGTATAAGAAGATTTAAGACCTTCTTCTTTGATAACGGGAGCATCAAGCTCTGTTCCGAAAAGCGACCAGGTTCCGCAGCTTATATAAACGAAATCCTTTTCCGTTGTTGGAACGGAGATAACCGCTGAGGCTGTGTCGTGGGAACCAACCGCAACAACGGGAACGCTGTCAATCCCAAGCTCCTCGCAAACATCCTCGGAAACCTTTCCTAAGATGCTTCCTGTTTCCAAAATATCGCAAAGGAGGTCAGTTGGGATAGAAAGTTCCTCTAAAAGCTCTTTATCCCAGTCTCTTTCATAAGGGTTGAGCATTTGAGATGTTGATGCGATTGTATATTCGCTCTTTTTAACCCCTGTTAAGAAATAGTTAAGTAAATCAGGGATAAACAAAAACTTATCCGCTTTTTTGAGCATATCGCTCTTATATTTCGTAAGGTAATAGAGCTGGAAAATAGTATTGAAATTCATAATCTGAATTCCTGTTTTATTATAAAGGCTCTCTTTATTCACAATCTTATAAAGCTCGTCTGGAATGTTCTCTGTCCTTATATCGCGATAGTGAACAGGGTTTCCTATAAGATCGCCGTTTTCGTCAAGAAGACCAAAGTCAACGCCCCATGTGTCAATACCGATTGAGTCAAATCCGCCTGCAAGCTTTGCGTTAACTATGCCCTGCTTAATCTGGTCATAAAGATATAAAATATCCCAATAAAGCGTTCCGCGAACATTAACTCCGTTGTTTGCAAATCTATGAATTTCGTTAAGAGTGATTTTGCCGTCTTTAAGCTCAGCTATAATGCCTCGTCCGCTTGACGCGCCTAAATCGAAAGCCAAAACTTTCATTTTTCTCCCGCCTTTATCTAATTATTTCAATGCCTAATTCGTCGAATTTTTCTTGCAGTTGGTCGCTTATCTCGCCGTCTGTAACGAAATAATCAATCTCAGAAAAATCTGCAAGCTTTTCAAAACCTATATTTCCTATTTTTGATTGGTCGCAAAGATAAAATTTCTTGGAAGCATTTTCAATCATCTTTCTCTTGATGCCAAACTCCTGCTCGTTGCTTTCCATAATCCCTGCGCTTTCCACAACGCCCTTGCTTGAAAAGAAAACCTTGCTGGCAAAATAGTTCTCTTTTATAACATTTTCAGCAAAGCTTCCAACAAAGGACTGGTTCTGGCTCACAAGGCCACCCACAGCGATTAATTTTATTCCTTCAACGCCAATAAGCTCCGATATTACACGGAGCGAATTAGTTATTACTGTTACATTTTTCATATTCTTGATTTCCTTGGCCATATAGAATGTGGTCGTGGACGCATCAAGAAAAATAGTGTTGCCCGGAGTTATGTATCCTGCCGCAATCTTGGCAAGTCTTTTCTTCTCCTCAACATTCTTGTTTTTTCTTTCCTCTAAGGAAAGCTCGTAGTTGTTCTCTTCAATTGGTAACGCTCCGCCGTGAGTTCTTCTGAGCACTCCTTGGGCTTCAAGCTTTTCAAGGTCTCGTCTTACGGTCTCTTCCGTAACTCCAAGCTCCGCTGCGAGTTTACTTACCCCAACAGCGCCCTCGGCTTTGAGCAATTCAGCTATTCGCATTTGTCTTTCAAGTGCAAACATCCTATACCTCCACCATAACAAACTTCTTCCCTAAGTTAGTCTTTTATAATTTTAACAAGGTCGCCATTTTTAAGCCCTGTTGAGTTAGCATCGTCTGTGTCGATATGCATTTCAACATTGAAGTCGTCTCGAACTCTTACCTGAACATCAAAAAACTTTGTTGGCTTAATCCCCTCAACCAAAACATCAACATAGTCATTATCCTTGATGCCGTGTTTTTCTGCATACTGGGGAGTTAAGTGTATATGTCTGTTGGCAATTATAACGCCCTCTTTAAGATATACACTTCCCTTAGGACCTACAACAACCAATCTTTCAGAACCTTCAACATTCCCCGATGGTCTTACAGGTGGGCTAACCTTTAAAACAAATGTATCGGTTTTAGAAATTTCCACCTGAGTATTTTTACGAACCGGCCCTAAAACACGAACATTTTCAATAGATTTAAGGGACGGGCCAACCAAGGTTACAACCTCGTTTGACGCAAACTCTCTGCCCATTAAAACCTTCTTAACAGTAAGCTTGTAGCCCTTTCCGAAAAGGGTTTCAAGGTCTTCCTGAGATAAATGAATGTGTCTTTGGGAAACACCGATTTTAATCTCGCCGCTGGCCTCAGCAACCGCCTGGTTTGCATCCGCAATTGCTTTTCTGACAGCGGCTTCAATCATTTTTGCATCATAATTCATTTTTAACCCCTGCCTTAAAATTCAAAATATTTTCCAACTTCCCTGTGAGGACGAGGAATAACTGCTGTGCCGTAAATCTTTCCAAGATGAGCCGCGTTCTTTGCGCCCGCTTCAACAGCCGCCTTAACCGCAGACACCTGGCCCATTACAACCAAGGTTACAAGTCTTCCGCCTAAGCGTTTTTCAGTATGAATAATTCTGACATCCGCTGCCTTTGTCATACTGTCAAGAGCCTCAACAGATGCAACACATCCTGAAATTTCCAAAAGACCGAAAGCTTCATCCACATCCTTAATCTTTTCTTCTGGATAGTCCTTCATTGTCTTTGGAAGGCTCTTATTATATTTATCTCTGTTAACATCGAGAAGATATGCCATCTTTTCAGTGTCTGTATCAGGGTTTGCAATAATATGGGAAACGATGAATTTACCCTCTGCTCTTGCATAAGCTTCCCCTGCTTCAACGGCGGACTTAACCGCTGACACAGTTCCCTCAACCTTAACAATCATAACGAGAGGTGCGGGAACATCTTCTCTTATAGGTCTGTTTCTGTCAAAGGCGATAACCTTAACATCAGCTGTCTTTGCCATTATATCTGCGGCACACACCGCTGTTGTAAAGCTATATACCTCTATCATTCCAAGTGCTTTCACTTTAACACCTCTTTATTATACAATGTGTAATCCGTCAACTAAAACACAACGGCGCTGTCTTGTAAATGAATGAGCCGCTGTTAAGCCCTCTCCTGTCGGGCCTGCGATAGTAAAGGTTGTGTATCCTTCGCCACCTGCACCGATACCTGCATAAGATGGTGCATTCTTTACGAAGATTGTTGTTTCAACAGCCTTTGCAAAGCGTGTTAAATTATCAACATTCTTAGAGTGGATATGAGCGCTGTGGCGGTTGCCGTGTTCAGCCTTAACCGCAAGCTCGATTGCCTCGTCAATATCCTTAACTCTAACAATACCGAGGATTGGCATCATCATTTCAACTGATACGAAAGGATGGTCTTTTGGAACTTCGCAGATAATAAGTCTTGGATCTGCGTTAATGCCGAGCTTTTCAAGGAAAAGTCTTGCATCCTTACCAACCCATTCCTTCTTGATTGAGTATTTGCCGTCTTTATTATTAAGAGCCAAATCTTTTAATCTGTCAACATCTGCGCCTCTTAAAAGGTACGCGCCGTTTTCAGTCATACTCTTAATGAGTCTGTCTGCAACGCTGTCGATTACGAAGCATTCTTTTTCAGCGATACATGGAAGGTTGTTGTCAAAGCTTGCGCCTGCAACGATATCCTTACCTGCCTTTTCAATGTCGGCTGTGTCGTCAACGATAACCGGTGGGTTACCTGCCCCTGCGCCGATTGCTTTCTTTCCTGAGGATAAAAGCATCTTAACAACCCCAGGTCCGCCTGTTGCAACAAGCATGCGAACGATTGGGGATGTAACCATTTCGTTAGAGGTTTCCATTGTTGGGTTGTAAACTGAAACAACAAGGTTTTCAGGGCCGCCTGCTTCTAAGATTGCACGGTTAACAAGGTCAACTGCATAGTTTGCAACTCTCTTTGCGTTTGGATGAGGGTTAAACACAACTGCATTTCCCCCCGCAATCATACCCATTGAGTTACAGATAACAGTTTCACTTGGGTTTGTAGATGGTGTTATGCTTCCTATAACCCCGAATGGTGCCATTTCAACAAGTGTCATACCGGCGTCCCCTGTCATAACAGCAGGCTTTAAATCCTCTGTTCCGGGAGTCTTGTTAGCAACCAGCTGGTGCTTGATAATCTTATCGGAAACTCTTCCCATTCCTGTTTCTTCAACGCCCATTTCCGCCATAACAGCAGCTTCGGCAAGAGTATATTCTCTTATCTTCTGAATCATTTTTTCGCGCTGAGCAACAGAGTATTTCTTAAACTCAACATAAGCCTTTGAAACCGCTTCAAGCGCCTCGGTCATTGTCGGGAAAACACCCTTCTGGTGAGTCGCCGGAATGTTTGGCTTAATGCTCTTTATTACATTTTCAACAATATCACTTATGTACTTTTCATCTATCATTTTGATTCACCTCACACAATAGTCTTCCATAATTTTTCGTCAGGGTTTGCAATAACAGAGCTGTCTAAGAACATTCCGCCATCCCCTAATGCTTTTTCTGCTGAGCGGATTGCCGCTTCAACCGCCGCAACCTCGCCTGAGAGGAACATATACGACTTACCGCACATACCCCTCGCAATTCTAAGCTCTATAAGGTCAACAAGTGCCGTT
>JAFQRU010000061.1 GCA_017409915.1 Clostridia bacterium | reverse complement strand
TATAAGTAGTAAGAAAAATATATGGGAGTGGTAGAATGCAATATGCAACAATTGAAGAAAGAACGGTAAGTATTGCACATTACATAATAGATAGCAGATGCACAGTGCGGGAGGCTGCCAAAAAATTTGGAATTTCCAAATCAACTGTACATAAAGATATAACGGAAAGGCTTCCTAAACTCAACAGAGTCATATATGACGAAACCCGGAAAATCCTCAACGAAAACAGGGAAGAGAGGCACATAAGAGGGGGCATTGCCACAAGGGAGAAGTATCTGAAAAAGAAAAGTGGAAAATGAGAGCCGAAAGCTTTCGGCGGTGTTCCTTAGGAATTAACCGCCCAAAAATCACAATTTTGGCAGATAACTGCGTCAAAAATCCTTACAATCCGTCAAGGATTCTTCGAATTTTTTCCTTGTTCTATACTCAAAATTGAGGTTTTTGTGGTGCGAAGCAGTTTTGGGTTAGATATTTTTCGACTCAGAGAAGTCATAAAAAATGCAGGCATACTGGCGTATGTCTGCATTTTTTTGCGCACTATCAGCGGAAAATAACAAGCCAAAACCGATTCCTCCCTAAGGAGCACCGCCGTTAGCTTTCGGTTTTTTGTTTGCAAGGCTTGATAAATTATTTATATTATGTTAGAATGAAAAAAGAGGAAAACGGAGGGTGAAATTATGGTTCATTCATTTTTGCTTATAGGACAGTCGAATATGGCAGGGCGAGGCTTTTTAAGCGAGGCAAAGCCTATTGAAAATGAAAATATAAAAGTTTTAAGAAACGGAAGATGGCAGGGGGCTTTTCGCCCTGTAAATCCTGACAGGTCTTTTTCGGGAGTCAACCTTGCGGAGAGCTTTGCGGACTTATATGCAAAAGAGCACGGCGTTGAGGTTGGACTTATTCCTTGCGCCGATGGTGGGACAAACATAGACCAGTGGTGCGTTGGAAGTCTTCTTTATGACAATGCCGTATATCAGGCAAGACTTGCTCAAAGGACCTCGACCATAGCGGGAATTCTCTGGCATCAGGGAGAGTCAGACTCCAAAGAGGAGCGCTACCCCTTATACGAAGAAAAACTTTTGAAAATTATGAATTCCCTAAGAAAAGATTTAAATCTTTATGATGTTCCTTTCCTTTTAGGAGGTCTTGGGGACTACCTCGCAGAATATAATGATGGCGCGGTAAAAAATTATGTTCATATAAACGAAGCCTTAGAGAAAATTGCAAAGGAAAACCCGATGACAGGGTTTGTCAGCGCAAAAGGTCTTACTTCAAATCCTGACTATCTTCATTTTAATACCAAATCTCTTTTGGAGTTCGGGACTCGTTACTATGAAGAGTTCAAAAGAATAGAAGACAAAAATAAAGTATTTACCGAAAAGGGCAAAGAGGATGATTCGATCCGCTCGGAAATGGAATTGCTTTAAGGATTTCAAGTTTACATATAAGAAAAGAAAGTGATTTGAAAGTGAAAATTGTTGCTTTGAAATACGGCGAATCTGTTTTTGGAGAAAATAATATTTTCTATGGCGGAGATGAAGCGAATATGCTTCCCATAACCTTTGTGGTTTATCTTCTTCAAACAAAAGATAAAAACATCCTTGTTGATGCAGGGTGCGATGACGGAGCGGGGTTTAAAATGTCGGTATTTAAAAAACCTGTTGAGGTTTTAGAAGAATACGGGCTTACCTCTGACGACATAACCGATGTAATCATAACCCATTCCCACCGTGACCATATAGGGGCGGTAGGGCATTATAAAAAAGCCACAATTCATATCCAGAAAGACGAATATGAAAGCGGCAGAAAATATATCGGTGAAGGAAATAAGATAAATCTCTTTGACGAAATTTTTGAGGTTTGCCACGGAGTTCTGATAAAAAAGATAGGCGGCCACACGAAAAATTCAAGCATAGTTGTTGCCGAGGATAAATATGTCTTGTGCGGGGATGAATGCTACTATAAAGAGTGTTTTGACCGCGGAATAATCACAGGCTCGTCAAAGCATCCCGACAAAAGCAGGGCGTTTATGGAAGAATACGGAGATGAAAAATATAAGCTTCTTTTCTTCCACGATAAAGATATCTTCCCCGGGGAAGTCGGATATTTTGTTATTAAATAAGAAAAAGGACTTAAAACGGATTTCCGTTTAAGTCCTTTTGTTTTTAGAATAATCCGGGGATGTTAAACCCGCCTGTGAGCTTTCCGAGTTCGTTTTCGCTGCTTTCGGAAGCCTTTCTCATTCCCTCGTTAACTGCGGCAATAATAAGGTCTTGAAGCATTTCAATATCGTCAGGGTCAACAACTGCCTCTGAGAGATTAACTTCTAAAAGCTCTTTCTTGCCACTAACCTTAACAGTAACGGCCCCGCCGCCTGCACTTGCTTCATAAGTTTGATTTTCAAGGTCTTCTTGCATTTTAAGCATCTGCTCCTGCATTTTCTGTGCCTGTTTGAGCATCTGATTCATATTTGCACCACCCGGAATTCTTCCTCCGGGGAATCCACCTTTTGCCATTATAATCCGCCTTTCTTTTTATAGTTTAGTTTTCAGTAACCGTCATAACTTCCCCAAGCAAATCCTTTTTCTTTGCAAGGTCAGCAATTGATGCACCACTTGGCTCGGTTGCTCTTTTTAATCGGTTTCCGTTTTCGGAAACAATAATTTTATAGTCCTCTCCGCTTACCTTTTTGAATAGGGTTTTAAGATATTCTTTACCCTCAGGGGTTGAAATTCTTTCATAAGCCTCGCGGTTTGAAAGTATAAGCTCAATCTCGTCTCCTAAAACATAGGCCTTTGCACGGAATAAGAACATATAAAGCTTCTTGCTTTCGTTTTTGACAATGGAAAGGGCGTCCTCCCACTTGTCCCATTCTTTTCCCTCGCCATCTGCTTTGGGAGCTTCTTTCTTAGGCAGTGGAGAGGGTTTTTCTTCTGCCTTTTTCT
>JAFQRU010000060.1 GCA_017409915.1 Clostridia bacterium | reverse complement strand
TTAACTAAATAGCAAAATCCCCAAGAAAATGGAGAAAAAACAGGCATAACCAGCTGTGCCTGTTTTTATATTCCGTGAGTTAATGTTAAACATTCTATTTTTAATGTTAATCATTAAAAATAGTTTGACAAACATTAAAAAATATGATATATTTATATAAACAGAAATTAAAGGGGGTATGTATTATGAAGCGTATCAACAAACTTGGTAAGATTATTGCTAAAATTGCAGAGGTGTTCCATTGGGTCGGAACCGCTTTAATGGCTGTGGCAACAGTATGTTCCGCGGTCGCGCCGGAATGGGTTAAATATTTTGTTGGTTTTGAGGCGAAGGATTGTTGCGGTGCAAATCTGGAGGTCTATGGGTTTGAGGTCAACGTACCGGTAATCAACGGAAATACAGATATGAAAGCTTTTCTGATTTTCGGTATAGGTGCAACATTGATTCTGTTTGTAATGGCGATGCTATTCCGCAACTTGTATCTTATTTTCAAAAAATCTGAAAACGCGACTCCTTTTCAAAGGGATAATATTCGAATGATGCGGGAAATAGGAATTTTCTCCATTGCTGTCCCTGTAATCGGCATCCTTATGAGTATCATTTTCCGTTTGGTAACAGGTGTTGATGTTGCAGAGAATAGTATGGATATGAATGGCATCTTTATGGGAATTGTAGTTTTATGCCTTACTCAGTTCTTTGTTCACGGTGCTGAACTTGAAAAAGATGTAGACGGATTGTTGTAAGGAGGTATATATGGGTAAAATAGTTCTCCGTTTGGATAGAATGATGGTGGAGAGAAAAATATCTCTAAACGAGCTTGCCGAGCGTGTGGGTATTTCCAATGTCAATCTTTCCAAAATCAAAAACAACAAAGTAACCGCTATTCGTTTTTCTACTCTTGCAGCAATTTGTAAAGTGCTTGAATGTGAAGTCGGAGATATTTTAGAATATCAAAAAAACGATTAAGTTTAAAAACGAAATAGTTTGTTTATCGTATTCTGTTAATGCACACTTCTATACACGGAATCTTAAAGACAGGGCAAATAAAAAAGGGTCTGTTGCAGAATAATGCAACCGTCCCTTTTTTTGTTTTATGAAACTCACTCCGATTCGGGGGATAAATTTATATTTCTATTTCAAGTTCAACAGGGCAATGGTCTGAGCCGAAAATGTCGGAGCGGATTGTTGCCTCTTTAATTTTGTCTGCTATGCGATTTGATACTATAAAATAGTCAATGCGCCACCCTGCGTTCTTTTCTCTTGCGCTGAAACGATAGCTCCACCAGGAATATGCCCCCTCTTTTTCGGGATAGAGGTAGCGGAAAGAGTCCGTAAACCCGCTCTCTAAAAATTCGGTCATTTTCTCTCGCTCTTCGTCTGTAAACCCTGCATTTTTTCGGTTGGTTTTCGGGTTTTTAAGGTCGATTTCTCGATGGGCGACATTAAGGTCTCCGCAAAGGATAACGGGCTTTTTCTTATCAAGATTTATAATATAATTCTGGAAATCCCTTTCCCATTCCATTCGATAGTCAAGGCGTTTAAGCCCGTCCTGAGAATTGGGGGTGTAGCAGGTTACGAAATAAAAATTTTCGTATTCTAAGGTTATAACCCTGCCCTCATGGTCGTGAGCATCGATCCCGATACCCAATGAAACCGAAAGGGGTTTATTTTTCGTAAAAACAGCAGTCCCAGAATAGCCTTTTTTCTCGGCATAGTTCCAGAAAGAGGAGTAAGAAGGAGCGTTAACCTCCGCCTGACCTTCCTGCATCTTTGTTTCCTGCAAAGCGAAAATGTCCGCCTCGCTGGTATTTAAAATTTCCTCAAAGCCTTTTCCTAAACACGCTCTGAGACCGTTAACATTCCAAGAAACTAATTTCATAACTTTCTCCTTATCAAAAAGGCACGGAAAACCGTGCCTTCTGTATTTTAATTATTCCTCGTTCACTTTCTTGCGAAGTTTAATATGAACTTCTCTAAGCTGAAGCTCTGTAACCTCGTTTGGTGCGCCAAGCATAACATCCTGAGCGTTGCTGTTCATTGGGAACGCGATAACTTCGCGGATATTTTCTTCGCCTGTTAAGAGCATAATCATTCTGTCAACACCCGGTGCCATACCTGCGTGAGGCGGAGCGCCATACTTAAATGCGGTATAAAGAGAAGTGAATTTATCCTTGATTGTTTCTTCGTCATAACCTGCAATTTCAAAGGCACGAATCATTGTGTCTAAGTGGTGGTTACGAACTGCACCGGAAGAAAGCTCAACACCATCGCAAACGATGTCATACTGATATGCCAATATGTCAAGCGGGTTCATTGTATTGAGTGCTTCAAGACCGCCCTGTGGCATAGAGAATGGGTTGTGAGTGAAGATAATTTCGTTTGTCTTTTCGTCGCGCTCATACATTGGAAAATCAACGATAAAGCACATACGGAAAACGCTGTCATCAATAAGTTCAAGGCGTCTGCCAAGCTCTTCTCTTATCTGACCTGCAAGCTTTGCAGCAACCTTTTCATTGTCTGCTATAAAGTAGAGAACGCTTCCGGGTTTAACTTCACTGCGGGCTAAAAGCTCTGCTTTTTTATCCTCAGGAACGAATTTTGCAATAGGTCCTAAAAGGTTCATATCGTCGTCAACTTTGAAATATCCAAGACCTTTCATACCGATTGAGGTTGCATAGTCAAGCATTTTTTCAAAGAAGCCTTTTGACTTTGAAGCACAATTTGGAACATTGATTGCGCGAACTGTCTTGCCTCTGAATGGGGCAAAATCGGAATTTTCAAAAATATCACTTACATCGATAATTTCAAGCGGGTTTCTAAGGTCAGGCTTATCGCTGCCGTATTTAAGCATTGCATCTTTATAAGAAATTCTCGGGAAAGGCTTTATAACCTCTTTATTGGAGAACTTCGCAAAGGTTTCGGATAAAACTTCTTCGGCAACCTTTAAAACATCCTCCTGCTCAGCAAAGGACATTTCAAAGTCAAGCTGATAGAATTCACCAGGTGAGCGGTCAGCTCTTGCATCCTCATCACGGAAACAAGGAGCAATCTGGAAATACTTATCAAAGCCTGAAACCATTAAAAGCTGTTTGAAAATCTGCGGTGCCTGAGGAAGAGCGTAGAACTTGCCCGGATGCTTACGGCTGGGGATAAGATAGTCTCTTGCGCCCTCAGGGGATGATGCAGAAAGAATAGGAGTCTGGATTTCCAAAAATCCCATTTCTGTCATCTTTTTGCGAAGAAAAGCAATAATCTCGCTTCTTAAAACGATGTTGTTGTGAACCTTTTTGTTTCTTAAATCAAGGTAGCGGTATTTAAGACGGACATCCTCTTTAGTTTCAAGAGATGATTGAGGCTCAAAGGGAAGAGGCTGTGCCTTTCCTAAAATCTCAATTGCCTTTGCGTCAACTTCAACAGTTCCTGTTGCGATTTTGTCGTTGATTGTTTCTTCGCTTCTTTTAACAACAGTTCCTGTAACAGTTATAGTTGACTCTTTGGTTACACCCAAAAGAAGACTGTCGTCATAAGCGACAATCTGAACTATGCCATACTGGTCGCGAAGGTCAACAAACATAACCCCGCCGTGGTCTCTTATATTTTCAACCCAGCCTGCAACACGGATTTCCTTACCGATGTCGTTTTCGCTGACATTTCCGCAGGTATGAGTTCTGTATTTATTCTCGGAAAACATATCATTCGTCCCTTTCTTTTTGGGTAAATTATATCCAATCTATTATAAACAATTATTTCCTTTTTGTCAAGACAAATACATATAAAAGAGGGCTTTTAAATATCAAAGCCCATATCCTTTATATATTCTTCCCATTTATCAAATTCAAAGCACAAAGTATCTTTATTGTGGCTGTCGCTGTTTAATATTACCCGACCGCCCTTTTCCTTTATATATTCAAGAATTTTCGCTGATGGGTAAGGGGAGGTGCGATAGCCTCTTGAAATTGCCCCCGTGTTAACCTCAAAGGGAACATCGTGCTTAATGAGAGCGTCCACTGCGCTTTTGTAAGCCTTTATATATCGAGGATGATTTTCGTCAAAAAGCTCTCCGTTTTCATTGAATTTTGCAATAAGGTCAAAATGCCCGATAATGTCTGCCTTGGTTTTGTTTATAACATCGGCAACATTTTTATAATACTCTTCGCAAAGGGCATAAAAATCCCCACCGAAAAGGCGGTTTACGGCATCCTTCAAAATTTCGGGAGTTGCATCAATGGGGATATACTCTCCGCCCTTTAAAACATAATGGACAGAGCCTATGACATAATCAAACTCGTCAGTCGGCATCTCGGAAAAATAGTCCATTTCCACTCCGCAGAGAATCTTGATTTTATTTTTATATTTCTCTTTGAGAGTGTTAATCTCGGCGATATAATCTGAAACTTTTCCCTTGTCTATGCACCAGTCTTCATCTGTTGGCATATAGGAGTGGGCGGAAAGACCCAAAATCAAAAGCCCTTTATCTATTGCGGAGAGGACCATTTCCTCAGGCGTGTTTTTTCCGTCACAATAGAGAGTGTGAGTGTGAAAATCCGCTCTTATCATTTTGTCATCTTCTCCTGCTTGATTTTTTTATCAATGACATGACGGGACGCAAGCTCGCGGTGAATATCTTCAAGTGAAATACCCATTTCAATCATCAAAACCATAATGTGATAGCAAAGGTCCGCAATTTCATAAACAGTTTCTTTCTTGTCATTATCCTTTGCGGCAATAATAACCTCGGTTGATTCTTCCCCGACTTTTTTGAGGATTTTATCAATGCCTTTTTCGAAAAGATAGGTGGTGTATGAGCCTTCCTTTTTGTCGGTCTTTCTGCCCGCAATAAGTGTCATTAAGCTTTCTAATGAAAATTCAGAAAGCTCTTCGCTCTCCCAAAGTGGAGAAGTAAAGCAGGAGTCTGTTCCCTTGTGGCAGGCAGGGCCGTCTTTTTCTACCATAACAACGAGGGCGTCATTATCGCAGTCGGCGGTTATTGAAACAATATGCTGATAGTTTCCGCTTGTTTCACCCTTACGCCAAAGCTCGCCTCTTGAACGACTCCAAAAACAAGTTTTTCCCTCTTTCATAGAGATTTCAAGGCTCTCGCGGTTCATATACGCAAGAGTCAAAACCTTTTTTGAAATGCTGTCAACAACGATGGCAGGAATAAGTCCTTTCTCGTCAAATTTAAGATTATCTATGTTTATCATAATAATTCTCCTTTAAATTCTAATCGGGATGTTTTCTTTTTTGAGTGCTTTCTTAAGGTCAGGGATTTTAACCTCGCCGAAGTGGAAAATTGATGCGGCAAGACCTGCATCAACCTTGGGAAGAGTTTTAAAAAGGGTGGTAAAATCTTCTATGCACCCTGCCCCTCCTGATGCAATAACTGGGACATTAACGGCATCGGAAACGGCTTTAAGCATTTCAAGGTCAAAGCCGCCTTTTACGCCGTCTGTATCAATGGAGTTTAAAACAACTTCTCCTGCGCCAAGGTCAACACAGTGTTTTATCCAGGAAATTGCTTCCATATCTGTATTTTCCCGTCCGCCTTTTGAAAAGACTCTAAAAACGCCGTCAACACGCTTTACATCGGCAGAAATAACAACGCATTGGTCTCCGTAAAGCTTTGCAGCCTCGGAGATTAAATTGGGGTTTTTAATCGCCCCTGAATTTACGCTGACTTTATCCGCTCCGCATTTTAAAACTCTGTCAAAATCGGAAACGGTGTTGATTCCGCCCCCAACGGTTAAGGGGATAAAAATGGTTTTCGCAACCTCGCAAAGTATGTCGGTAAATAATTTTCGCCCTTCGGCTGATGCGGTTATGTCATAAAAAACAAGCTCGTCTGCCCCGTTATCGCTGTAAAATTTGGCAAGTTCTACAGGGGAAGAAACATCGGATAACCCTAGAAAGTTTACCCCTTTAACAACTCTGCCGTCTTTAACATCAAGGCAGGGGATAATTCTCTTTGTAATCATTTTATCACCTCAATTGCGTCTTTAATCTTTATTGCGCCTGTGTAATAAGCTTTACCGATAATCGCACCGTAAATTCCAAGTTCAGAAAGCTTTTTAACATCATCAATAGAGGAAACTCCCCCTGATGCGATAAGTTGCATATCAAACTTTTCTGATAATTCTTTATATAGCTCATGGTTAGTCCCCTGCATCGCTCCATCCTTTGAAATGTCGGTGCAGATTATGGTCTTAACCCCGATGTTTTGCATTTTCTCGCAGAAAGAGAAGCAGTCATAGGCTGACTTTTCCGTCCAGCCTTTGATTGCAACATAGCCGTCTTTAATGTCTATGCCAACTGCGATTTTGTCGCCGTATTTTTTAACGGCTTCTTTTAAAAATTCTTCATCGGAAACTGCGGCAGTCCCCAAAATAACCCGCCCTGCCCCGATAGAAATGTATTTATCAATAACTTCCATAGAGCGGATTCCGCCGCCAATTTCCGCAAAAAGACCTGACTCATCAATGATCTTTTTGACGGTGTCAAGATTAGGGGTTTCTCCGCTTTTTGCACCCTCAAGGTCAACAATATGGATAAACTTTGCCCCTTGATTTTTAAAATCAAGAGCGATTTCAGATGGGTTTTCGCTGTATATTGTCATCTGGTTATAGTCGCCTTTAAAAAGACGGACTGCCTTGTGGTTAAATAAGTCTATTGCAGGAAAAATATTCATAATTAGTCCTCACTTTCGCAAAATGCCCGAAGAATATTAAGCCCAACTTCACCGCTTTTTTCAGGGTGGAACTGACAGCCGTATATGTTTCCTTTGGAAACTGCGGCGGTAAGAGAAGCGCCGTATTCTGCCGTTGCAACGGTGCTATCAGAGCAGTTTGCACCATAGAAAGAATGAACAAAATATACGAAATCGCCGTCTTTTATGTATTTAAAAAGAGGGCAATCTTTCTTTATATTAAGGGCATTCCAGCCGATATGAGGAATTTTATAATCCTTTGGGATAACCTCACCTATTGAGCGGATTTCCCCTGGAATAAGACCTAAACCCTCGTGCTCACCGTATTCAAAGCTCTTGTCAAAAAGGAGCTGCATACCAAGGCAGATGCCCATAAGAGGCTTACCGCTTTTGGTTTCCTCGATAACTAAATCAAAAAGTCCACTTTCCCTGAGCTTTTTTGCGGCATCCTCAAAGGCACCAACGCCTGGGAGAATGATTTTGTCCGCCTTTTTGATTTCCTCAGCATCTCCCGTTACGATTGTCTTTTGTCCGATTTTGTCAAAGGAGCTTTTAAGGGAGAATAAGTTGCCTACCCCGTAGTCAATAATCGCTATCATTTAAAGCACTCCTTTGGTGGATGGAATTTCGTCTGCAAAGTCTTTGTCAATTGCTACGGCATCTTTAAGGCTTCTTGCAACGCTCTTAAATGCCCCTTCGATAATGTGGTGAGAGTTTTTGCCGTCAAGCTGTTTTATGTGGAGAGTAAGATTTGCACATCTTACAAACGCTAAGAAAAACTCCTCGCAAAGCTCTGTGTCAAAGTCCCCAACTTTTGGAGATGGAATGTCAAGGTTATAGGAGAGGAAGCCTCTGCCTGATAAATCAACGGCAGAAAGGATTAAAGATTCGTCCATAGGAAGAATGGTGTTACCGTAACGGGTAATGCCCTTTTTGTCGCCTAAGGCTTTTTCAAAAGCCTGACCTAAGCAGATGCCGATATCCTCAACTGTGTGGTGATAGTCAACAAAAGTATCCCCCTTGCAAGAGATTGCAAGGTCAAACTTGCCGTGCTTTGCAAAAAGAGTAAGCATGTGGTCTAAAAATCCGCATCCGGAATCAATTTTTGCCTCGCCCTTTCCGTCGAGATTGAGCATAAGGGAAATGTCGGTTTCGTTTGTTTTCCTTGTTAAACTTGCGTTTCTCATTTAATTTTCCTCCAATATTGTTTTTAAAGCAGAGATTAAAGCTTTCATCTGCTTTTTCGTGCCGATTGTTATGCGGTTATAGTCTTTAATTTTCTCGGAATTAAAATGTCTCACCAAAATTCCTGCCTCTTTAAGCTTTTTATAAATCTCCTCGCCGCCCATATCTTTATGCTTTGCAAAAATGAAGTTGGCAGAGGATGGAGTAAGAGTAAAGCCGAGGTCCTTTAAAGCTTCTTTTGTGAATTCTCTGGTTTTAATAATTTTCTGACAATTTTTGATTGTGCGGTCGTTATCTTCTAAAATTCCAACTCCACTTGCCATTGTCATCTTGTTGATGTTATAGGGGTTGGTGGAATATTTTATTGTGTTAAGGTCCGCTATAATCTCTTTTTGAGCTACCCCAAAGCCAAGTCTTGCCCCTGCCATCGAGCGGGATTTTGAAAAGGTCTGTGTAACCAAAAGGTTGTCATATTTCGGCACAAGAGAAACTGCGCTCTCTCCACCGAAATCTATGTATGCCTCGTCAATAACTACGATGTTATTTGGGTTGCTCTTTAAAATCTTCTCAATCTCCGAAAGAGGAAGACAAATTCCCGTTGGAGCATTTGGGTTTGCAATAAAGATAGTTTTATTTTGCCCCATAAATGCCTCTGTGTCAATACTAAAATCCTCTTTAAGAGGAATTTCTTCATATGGAACATTGTTAAGCTCTGCAAAAACTGAGTAGAAACCATAGGTTATGTCAGGGAAAATCGCGGGGGTTTTCTCATCGCAAAATGCCATAAATGCAAAGTTTAAAACCTCGTCCGAGCCGTTTGTCATAAGAATTTCCTCAGGGGAAACCCCTAGGATTTCTGCCATTTTATTATTTAAGGCAGAACAAGTGGGGTCGGGGTAAAGATTTAAAAGCTTTGAGGCTTTGCTTGCCTCTCTTATCGCTCTTTTTGATGGAGGATAAGGAGACTCATTTGTGTTAAGCTTAATATATTTAAAATCCTTTGGCTGTTCCCCGGGTGTATAGGGAGTTAAGTTTTTATATTTATTACTGAAAAATCTGCTCATTTTTATTCCTCAATTCGTATAACGGCACTCTTTGCGTGGGCTGTAAGCCCCTCTTTGTTTGCAAAGAATTCAACATCTCTTGCAATATCAGAAAGCGCCTCTTTTGTGTAGTAGGTATACTGGGTTTTCTTAACAAAATCGTCAACGGAAAGAGGAGAAGAGAATTTCGCCGTTCCGCTGGTTGGAAGAGTGTGGTTTGGACCTGCCATATAGTCCCCCAGAGCCTCAGGGCAGTTTCTTCCCATAAAGATTGACCCTGCGTGGCGGATTTTATCAAGATAATCAAAAGGATTGTCAAGGCAAAGCTCTAAGTGTTCAGGAGCGATTTCGTTTGAAATATCAATAACCGTCATAATATCATCTGCAACGATTATCTTACCGTTTTCGTCAATGGATTCTCTTGCAATTTCCGCTCTTTTAAGGAGTGGAATTTGTTTTTCAATTTCCTCTGAAACTGCCTTGGCAAGGTCCATTGAGTCAGTAACCAAAACCGCACTTGCAAGTTTATCGTGCTCCGCCTGAGATAAAAGGTCGGCTGCGATGTGAGCTGGGTTTGACTTTCCGTCAGATACGATTAAAATTTCGCTTGGCCCTGCAATCATATCAATTGAAACAGTGCCGAAAACCTGCTTTTTCGCCTCAGCAACAAAAGCGTTTCCGGGACCTACGATTTTATCAACCTTCGGGATTGACTCTGTTCCGTATGCAAGAGCCGCAACAGCCTGCGCTCCGCCTACTTTAAAGATTTTGTCAACTCCTCCGATATAAGCCGCAGCCAAAATAACGGGGTTAATCTTGCCGTCTTTGTTTGGAGGGGTAACCATAACAAGCTCCTCTACCCCTGCAATTTTTGCAGGAACGCTGTCCATTAAAACTGTGGATGGGTATGCCGCCGTTCCACCAGGGACATAAAGACCTGCTCGGTCAACAGGGGTAATTTTCTGCCCCATTATAACGCCGTTTTCTTCCTTTATTATAAAGCCGTCTCGCTTTTGCTTTTCGTGGAATTTGCGGATGTTTGCCTCTGCTTTTTTGAGAATTTCCAAAAACTTTGGCTCAACAAGAGAGATTGCCTCTTCGATTTCTTCTTTTGAAACTAAAAGGGAAGAAAGCTTTGCCCCGTCAAACTTTTCGCAGTATTTATAAAGAGCACTGTCCCCGTTTTTGCGGACATCATAGATAATGTCAGCAACAATTCCCGAAACATCGGTTTTTGGCTCAACTCTTGCGAAAATTTCTTCGTTTTTAACTTCGCCGTATTTAAGTATCTTAATCATTTTATGCCTCCACTAAAACTGCCAGCTTTTTTGCGATTTCTTCAATCTGTGCGTTTTTGAATTTAAAGCTTGCTTTGTTTGAAATAAGTCTTGCGCTGATTGGAACAATGGTTTCCCGAACGGTAAGATTATTTTCTTTAAGAGTTGTTCCTGTTTCAACAATATCCACTATAACATCGGAAAGCCCTAAAATCGGAGCAATCTCAATTGAGCCGTTAAGGTGGATAATATCAATGTCACGACCTTGCGACGCGTAATAGTTTTTTGCAATATTTGTAAACTTTGTTGCAACGCGGAGAGTTCTTTGAGGGTTGTCGCGAAAGTCCGCCTTTCCTGCAACTGCCATACGGCATTTTCCGAGATTTAAGTCTAAAAGCTCATAAATGTCAGGCTCATATTCAAGGAGAATATCTTTCCCTGCAACCCCGATGTCGGCAGCGCCACGCTCTACATAGATTGCAACATCCGAGGGCTTAACCCAGAAATAGCGAAGAGAAAGCTCCTCATTTTCAAAAATAAGTTTTCTGTTATTTTCTTTTATAGAGGGGCAGGGGAATCCTGCTTTTTCAAACATATCATAAACCTTTTCCCCAAGTCTGCCTTTGGGGAGGGCAATATTAAGCATTGTTTTCAACTGTCATTTCCCCCTTTTCGTTAATTCTTACAATCTCTCTGAATTTGAGGTTTTTCGGAAGTGTTTTTCCCGCCATAACGCTTTTTCCCTCTTTGGTAAGAGCGTCAACCACCTTGTCAAGAACGGATAAGGAAATGCCGTCTTCATATAAGAGAATAGTGTCAATATCAAAATCTTTGCTGTTTTCATTAAATCTTTCCAGCATATCAAGATAAACCGCAAAGCCGATTGCCTTTTTATTTCTCTTCATTTTCTTCATAAGGAAGTCATATTGACCGCCAGATAAAATTCCGCTTGGAATTCCGTTTATAAAGCCTTTAAAAACGAAACCGTTATAATAATTCATATCGTTTAAAACTGAAAAATCAACTCTGACTTTATCCTTAAAGCCTTTTTCGGAGAGTGCAGAAACAACGGAAATAAGTTCGGTAACTGCCTCAGGCTTTTCGTTTCCAAAAATCTCGTCAAGAACTTTGCTTACTTTATCTAAATCACCATAAGTTAAAACGAGCTTTTTAAGGTTTTCCCCTGCGCTACCGCAGATTTCTGTTATGCCTGATGCGTTTTTCTCCCCGATGCACTTCAAAAGAGCACTTCTTTCGGAAGAAGAAATGTCAAGGCTGTCCATAACAGCAGAGATTATTCCAAGGTGTGAGATATCTAATGCAAAATCAGGAGAGATACATTCAAGGCTCTTTGCCGCAAGAGATAACACCTCTAAAATGCAGTAAGTATCAACCTCGCCGATACATTCAAGACCGACCTGCATAATTTCTTTAAAGGAGTAAGAGCCTTTTGAAACTCTGTAAACATTCTCGTTGTAATAAACCTTTTGCAGAGAGGAAGAGTCATCCCCGTTTTTGATAATGGAAAGGGTAACATCAGGTTTGAGTGCCATAAGCTTTCCCGTTGTGTCCGTAAAGGTTATTATGTTATCTGAAACCAGAAAGTCTTTGTTGCGGACATAAAGGTCATATTCCTCAAACTTACTCATCTTAAACTGGGAGTATCCGTATTTTTCGTAAAGGGAGCGCAAAGTAAAAATTGCTTTCTCGTCATTTTTCAAAACCAAAGCATCTGTATTCATTTATTTTCCCTCCCCCGTAAGATTGTCAAGAACGGTTTTATATCCGCCCGGTCCGTAGTTCAAGCATTTATTAACACGGCTTATTGTGGCTGTGCTTGCCCCTGTCGTTTTGGAAATCTCCTGATAGCTCTTACCATCATTAAGCATAATGGCAACTTCAAGGCGCTGGGAAACATCCATAAGCTCTTTGATGGTGCAGACATCCTCAAAAAAGCTGTAACATTCATCTATATTTTTAAGGCTCAGTATTGCCTCAAAGAATTTGTCCGTGGCCGGATTTTTAAGCTTTGTCATAAAAACAATCTCCTTTTTAGAAAAAGTACTTTATCATTTTAGCATAGTAAAGCGATAAAGTCAATAGGTTTTAATAAAAAAACCGCAGTTTTTTGCGGTTTTTAAAAATTATATGAAAAGATTTCCTATTAAATTGACTAAAATGCATAAAACCATACCCAAAATAGTGGGGAGAAAAATGGCAAGAGCGGTCCATTTTATGCTTTTTGTTTCTTTATATATGGTAAGGCAGGTGGTGGAGCAAGGGAAATGCGCCACGGAGAAAATTACGGTGCAGATTGCCGTAATGGGTGTCCAGCCGTTTGCAAGGAGCAAATCCTTTAAAAAGACCATATCGGTTATTTCTGTTAAAACTCCCCCCGACATATACGCCATAATGGCGATGGGCAGAACAATCTCATTGGCAGGAAAGCCAAGAATAAAGGCAAGAAGCAAACATCCGTCAAGCCCCATAAGACGCCCCAAGGGGTCTAAGAATGAAGAAAGGTGAAAGAGGAGTGTTTCGCCCCCGACTTTAAAATTTGCCATAAGGAAGATTAAAAGTCCCGCAGGTGCGGCAACGGCGGCGGCTCTGCCTAAAACGAAAAGAGTTCTGTCAAGGAGTGAGCGGACCAGGGTTTTCATTATAAGAGGCTTTCGGTAGGGCGGAAGCTCCATACAGAAAACAGAGGGCGTTCCTTTTAGCAGTGTTTTTGACAAAAGCCAGGACAAAAAGAAGGTAAGGGAAATTCCAAGGGCAATTACCAGTGTGAGAAAAAGAGCCGAGAAAACTGAGGAAAAACCGCCTAAAAAGCTCCCTGCAAAGAATATGGTCATAACCGTAATTATTGTTGGAAACCGCCCGTTACAGGGAACGAGAGCGTTGGTTAAAATTGCGATAAGCCTCTCCCTTGGGGAGTCGATAATTCTGCACCCCACAACCCCAGCCGCATTGCACCCAAGTCCCATACACATAGTAAGAGCCTGTTTTCCGCAGGTTTTGCATTTTTTAAATATGTGGTCAAGGTTAAAGGCAACCCTCGGGAGAAAACCAAGGTCTTCTAAGAGGGTAAAGAGGGGGAAGAAGATTGCCATCGGGGGAAGCATAACCGACACAACCCAGGCTAAACAGCGGTAAACTCCTAAAACAAGCATATCCGAAATTATTTCCGGGGTGTTTATAAGATTTAGGATATTTATAAGGTCATCCTCGAACCCCATAAGAAAGGAAGAGAGGAGGGCCGAAGGGTAGTTTGCCCCTGTTACCGTGAGCCAGAAAATAAAGGCAAGGAGAAGGAGCATAATGGGGTATCCTAAAAACTTATTGGTAAGAATTTTGTCAATTTTTCGGTCAAACCCCCGATAGTCAGGATTTTCAAAGGACACCGCATCAAGACATATTTCTTCACAGCGAAGAACAATGGAAGATGCGAGAATATCGGAGATTTTATCCTGCGTAATTCCTTCCCCTTCAAGATAAGAAAGAGCCTCCCTAAGTGCGTCTTTTTCACTTTCCTTTTGGGGGACGGCTTCTCCTTCAAGATAGGATAAAGCAATATGGCGAAGGACATATTCTTTCTCCAAAAACGAAAGGGCGGTTTCAATTTTTTCGGGATATGTCATTTTGTAAGGCTCAGGGTTGCCGATTTTAGAAACCTTTGAAACAGCGCTTATTAAAGCGGAAAAACCCTTTTTGTTTTTGGCGCAAACTCCAATGGCGGGGATGCCCAGTCTTTTGGAAATTTTACTAAGGTTTATGGAAATTCCCTTGCGCTTTGCCTCATCCATTAAATTGACGCAAAGGACAACCCTGTCGGTTATTTCAAGAGTTTGAATAACTAAATTAAGATTTCTTTCCAGGCAGGTGCCGTCGCAGACCACAACGACTGCATCAAAGGAATTGCTTTTTATAAAATCACGGGCAATTTCTTCTTCTTTTGAGCGAGCTTTAAGAGAATATGTCCCCGGGATGTCGACTAAAATGTAATTTGTCTCTTTGTAAATATAAGTTCCCTGAGCGGTTTCAACGGTTTTTCCTGCCCAGTTTCCCGTATGCTGATGAAGTCCTGTTAAGGCATTAAAAACCGTGCTTTTACCCACATTCGGGTTCCCTGCCAGAGCAATTATTTTGTCAGAGGGAGAGGATTTTAAGATTTCCAGCTCTCCCGAGAGCGTATGAAGTCCCGTAGATGCTATTGTCAGTCCCATAAGCCCTCCTTGGTATCAACAAGAATGTTTGCGGTGTCCTCTTTCCTAAGAGCAATAACTGCACCCCTGATGAGATAGGCAAGAGGGTCTCCCGACGGACTCTTTAAAACACAGGAAATCTTTGTCCCTTCGATTAAGCCAATGTCTAAAAGTCGCCTTTTTATATTCTCCTCTGCAAAAAGAACTTTAACAACTCCGCTTTCTCCGATGCGAAGAGATGAAATTGGAATGATATCTGTCATAATATTTAACTCCTTAATACTTTCTGTTGTTATTATATGACAAATTTTGCGTTTGGTTAAAATAAAAGCCTTGAAACAAAAGTGTTTCAAGGCTTTTATTTATTTACCCTTTGGTTTGAATATAAGTGCCATTAAAAGACCAAAAGTTGTGGCGGCACAAATTCCTCCTGCGGTGGCGGTTATTCCCCCTGTGAAAATTCCTAAAAATCCGTTCTTGTCGATTTCTTTTATAACTCCCTTGGCAAGGCTGTTTCCAAATCCGATGATAGGGACTGTCGCCCCTGCTCCACCGATTTTTTCTATATACTGATAGATACCAAGCCCGCCTAGAATTGCTCCTGCAATAACATAAATAACTAAAATTCGTGCAGGGGTAAGCTTGGTTTTGTCAATTAAAATCTGGGCGATTGCGCAAAAGGCTCCGCCCACTAAAAAAGCGTTTAAATATGCCATATTTCCTCTCCTTTATCTGCGGTTGCTTATTGAAATGGCATGGGCAATTGCGGGGATGCTCTCCCCTTGCAGAGTTGAGGTGGGACTAAGCAGTGCCCCCGTTGCCATAAACAAAACATCGTTAAGTTTTTTCTCTTTCATTAAGGTCAGGATAAATCCCGTAAGAGTAACGGCTCCGCAACCGCAACCGCTTCCGCCCGCGTGAGTGTCCTGACGGTTGCCGTTGAAAATAAGGCATCCGCAATCGTTATAGTTATCCTTAATATCAATTCCGTCGTTATTCATTAAGTCTATCATAATTTCTTTACCCAAAAGGCCCAAATCGCCCGTTAAAATAAGGTCATAATCGGAAGGCGACTTTCCCGTATCCTCAAAATGAGCTTTCAGGGTCTCTGCCGCAGCAGGGGAAAATGTCAAGGGTACACCATAAATTTCTTTAA
>JAFQRU010000059.1 GCA_017409915.1 Clostridia bacterium | reverse complement strand
GCAGTTTTTGATGGTTTTTGTTGCCACTTGGTCGCCGCTTGCATAAAGCTCTTCCAAGCGCGAGAGGGAAATCTTTTCCCCTGTCTCTTTTTCGTATAATGAAAGGAGGCGCCGTGGGGAACACATGGCTTCAAGACAGCCTTTGTTTCCGCAGAAACATTCTTCCCCGCAGGGCTCAACGGTGGTGTGTCCCAATTCTCCCAAGGCGGAGTGGTTAAGTTGCCCGTTATAGAACTGGTATGCACCGATTCCGTTTTCAAGGTCAATAAATATAGTGTTTTCATTATATTTCTCGTCAGAACGGAAATGATATAACGCTCTGATTGGAGAGATATTTTCAACAAATACGGGAACATCGGTAATATTTTGGAGAGACTCTCTGATGTTGTAGGACTTCCACTTAAACATAGAGGACATAATGAATTGCCCGTTTCCAAGAACAAGACCTGAGGTGGCAATTCCGATGGCGAGAAAAGCCTTTTCTCCATATTTTTTTGTTATTTCCTGCACCTTGTCGCAAACCAATGAAATTGTTTCGGAAAGAGAAAGACCTCTTTTGGAAAATTCATATTCAGAGGAGGCTTTTCCTGACAAATCGCAAATGAAAATATTTACGGTTTCGTCAAAAAGGAAAACGCAAAGGAACTTTCCGTTCTCGGGGGAAAAGCGAAGAAGCGTGCTTTTTCTTCCAACTCTTTCCACATCCTCGGTTCCGCATTCTTTAAGATATCCAAGCTCGGAAAGATGGTTAACCATATTAGTTATTGAGGGGAGAGAAAGACCTGTTTCTTTGGCGATAATCGGCCTTGAACAGTTTGGATTTTTTCGGACAAAGTTTAAGACTTTAAGCCTGTTGATTTTTTGCATGAACTGCATATTCCCGACTTGTTTGTTCATTTTTTCCCCTCCTTTTTTAAAATCTAATGCAATTATAACATTCCAAAAAGCAAATGTCAAATAACTATATTGACATTATAGGGGAATTTTGATATAATTTATTTATCCAATAAATAATTTAAGCTGTAAGATATGGAGGGAGCCATCTTGGGAGAGAAAACATCAAGTAGAAATATGAGCATAATCGTTTTTCTCACAAGCTTTTTGATATATTCGGTAATAACAATGACAAGAAATGCGTTCGCTGCATCTATTGCCTCTGTTATAGAGGAAGGTATTCTTCCTCATACTGCCGCAGGAATTATAAATGCAGGGTTTTATCTTTTTAACGGCATAGGGCAAGTTGCGGGAGTTAAAATAGTGGACAAAGCGTCTCCTATAAAGCTTCTTTATGTTCCTCTTGTGGGAACCCTTCTTGCAATGCTCTTTATGACGGTGGCAAAGAGTTTCTTATCTATGCTTATTATCTGGAGCCTTTGCGGACTTTTGCAGTTTCCAATCTGGCCTGCGGTTTTAAGAATGGTTACAGAATATACCCTCCCAGAGCATAAGGGAATGGCTATGAAGTCTATTATCTTTGGTTTTGGTGCGGGAACATTTTTAAACTATCTGCTTGCTACGATTATTTTAAAGGTTGCCACTTGGAGAGCTCTTTTTGTGGCATCGGCGGTTATTGTTGCCCTTTGCATAGTTTTATGGATGTTTATAACAGGGAAAAAGAAAGTAATACTTTCCCGGATAAAAGAAGAGAATGGTCAAAACGAGATAAAGGAAAAGACAAAGACAAAAGGCTTTTTGAAAACCCTTATTTCAAGCGGAGCACTTTTGCTTCTTGTCCCTTCATTTATAAGGCTGTTTTTGGACTCGGGCCTTAAAACTTGGGCGCCTACTATGTTTGTTGAAAGCTATGGTGCTTCCGCAAGTTTTGGAAGTGCTCTTGTAACAGTTCTTTCCTTTGTGAATTTCGGCGGAATGTTTTTTGCAACCTGGCTTTGCTCAAAGGTTACCAAAAACGAAACAACTGCCCTTGGAATATGCTTTTTAGTGTCTCTTCCTTTTGCGGTTTTATTGCTTTTTGTCGGGGGTGTTTCCCTCGCTGTTGCGACGCTGTCCCTGATAGTTATAACAACAATGATGTATGCGTCTCATCAGCTTATGGATGTATTCATCCCTGCGGAATTTGATAAAGTGGGTATGACGGGAGGCATGGCATCTCTTATGAACGGCGTTGCCTCATTGGGCGCTGTTTTTGCAAGCATAGGCTTCGGCTTTATGGCGGAAAACTACGGTTGGAGCGCAGCTTTTGTGATGCAGCTGGGACTGGTTATATTAACCCTTGCTTTCTGTATTTTTGCCCGTCCGCTCTGGAAGAAATTTATATCTAGGTAGGAGGAAATATGAACGAAATAAAGCTTTTAGGGAAAAAAGTAATCATTGATAAATCCCCGATTTTGCTTAAATATTCTCCCTCTTATGACTGGAAAGATTACTGGGATGTAAAGAGTGGGAACTGGTCCGTTGAGGATGGATGGCTTATCGGGGATGAGCCTGGGAATAAAGGCGGAATTTTATTCAGCCGTGAGTTTTATGAGGATAATGTTATGATGACATTTTCCGTTAAAACTGCTCTTCCTGCAACAAGAGATTTAAACGCCGTTTTCTGCGCCCATTGGGACGAAGAAACAGACTATCTTGGAACATCCTATGTATGCGGGCTTAACGGCTGGTATGAAAACAAAAGCGGAATTGAGAGAAATGAGGTTGGCTGTGAATCAGCTCTTTATTCAACCACATCTCTTTATAAATATGAGCCTGGCAGTCTTGTTAAAATGACCTTCGGGGCAATTGACGGGCAGTGCTTTATGGTGGTTGACGACACGCTTATAACAGAGCTTATTGACCCTAACCCCATAAAAGGCGGACACATAGGTTTTTCAGCTTATTGCACCAAGCTTATGATAAAGGATATTGAAATCCGCAAAATTCATTGGGAAAAATTTATTCAAACATATAAACCAGAATATTAAAGGAGGAAATGAAAAAATGACAAAACAAACAACAGACTTTCGTTATAACACAGGAGCGACAAAGGTTCCGTGGGCAGCAGTAGGTGAAAACTACAATGTTCACGACCTTATGGAGATTATCCGCTTCTTAATGCAGGGCGAAGGAAAGGAATATGACGATGCGTTAGAGGCAGTATGGCAGCAGGTTAAAAAGCTTGAACCTCTTGCAACACCACCGGGAAAGCTCTCTCTTGCTTCAAAGGTAGAAGAAGCTGAAAAGGCTTGTAACGACTACCTCGGCACAGATTCTTCAACATTCGTAACAAACGCAACAGCAGGCTTTGAAATTGCATATAAGTATGCGAACCTCAAAGCAGGGGACGAAGTTATTGTTCCTGCGATTACATTCGTAGCTACAATGGCATATCCTCTCTCAATTGGCTGTAAATTAGTTTTTGCAGATGTTGACCCAAGAACAATCAATATGGACCCAGCCGATGTTGCAAGAAAGATTACAGATAAGACAAAGATGATTGTTCCTGTACATATTGGCGGATACCCTGTAGATATGGATCCGATTATGGAACTTGCTAAAAAGCACAACATTTTAGTATTAGAAGATGCGGCTCACGCTTTCGGCGCTATGTATAAGGGCAGAAAAATCGGTACAATCGGCGATTTCGCGGCATTCTCTATGCACGAAGTTAAGAATATCACATCTTTCGGTGAAGGTGGTATTTTAACAACAACTGTTCCGGGTTTTGCTCCTGATATGAAGAGAGCAAGATTCTTAGGCCTTGACTTTACTTGCCCAATCAAGGATTGGTTATATAACATTACTCCAATTCCAGGTAAAGAAAAACCATTCGTTGCAGGAAACTCCTCAACAACAGAAATCCAGGGCTTAGGTCTCACACTCCAGGTTGCCCGTAACGAAGAAATTATCAAAATAAGAAGAGATGCGGCTGCTTACCTTACAGAAAGATTTAAGGAAAACGATGCAATCATTCCTCAGGATATCGGAAATGACGATATTAAGCCTACTTTCCATCTCTATCTTTTGCAGATTGATCCGGCTAAGGCAGGCGGAGATGTTCAGGTTCTTAAAAAGAAGCTTGAAGAAAAGGGCGTAACACAGATTGCTCACTTCGGACCTTTATACAGATTTAAGGTTGTTCAGGATATGGGTTACGATTCAGACGAAATCGCAAAGACCTGTCCTAACTGTGAAGAAGTATTCTATAAGAGATTTACTCATCTCCCACTCTACGGACTTTCTCAGGAACAGCTCGAATATATGGCTGATGCAGTTTTAGAATCAGTTGCAGAAATGCAGGCTGGAAAGTAATTGACCTTTAAGGAGAGTTTATTATGGCTTTTTATATGGAAAAAATGAGCGTTCGCGATATGAAGAACGCTATGGAGAAGACCAAGACAGTTATTATCCCAACAGGGGTAGTAGAACAGCACGGCTATCATTTACCACTTTCAACTGATATCTTAAATTCAACAATGCCAACAGTTTTGGCAGGAGACAGACTTAATGCTGTTGTTGCCCCACCTGTTAACTATTGTTTCTCAGGGGGCGAGCTTCTGGGAACTGTAAATGTAAGTCCTAACACATTCGGTCTTTATATTTCCGAAATCGTTTCTGAATTTGCCCGTATGGGTTTTGAGAACATTATTGTTTTACTGGGCCATGCAGGAACAGATAACATCAATGCTCTTAAAAACAGCTTGCAGATGATTTTAAGAAGAGACAAGGCTCTTTCCGAAAAGATAACTCTCTCTTTGGTTGAAGCCTGGAACTTATCTCCAACCTGGCTCAGTGGTTTTTCATTAGAGCCTGAACACGATTTCCACGCAGGTATGATGGAAACTGCCCTTATGATGCATTGGGCACCTGAGCTTGTGGGAGACGAAATCGTGCAGGACGAAGAATACTATGCTAAGATGATGAGAACTGATCAGGACTGGTTCGAAAAGAGAACAAAACCTCTTGAAAGTCCATTCATAGTTGAAACAGTTGGTCAAAGAGACGAGATTGAGGTTGGCGTTATGGGTCTTCCTGAGCAGGCCACAAAGGAGCTTGGCGAGAAAATCTGTAATGAGATTATAGACGGTCTCGTTGAATATGTTAACAAACTTGAAGAATACAGAAAAAATAAGTAATTTTGGAGGAGAAGTCCAATGAAAATTAAATGGGGCGTAATCGGCTGCGGCGGAATTGCCGACAGAAGAACACTTCCTGGAATGATGCTTGCGAAAAATGCCGAGCTTGTTGCAGTTATGGATACAAATATGGCAGCGGCCCAGGCTTGCAAGGAGAAATACAACGCAAAATATGCCTTTGATAATATCGAAGAATTATTGGCAATTGACGAAATACAGGCAGTTTATATTGCATCTCCTGTTTTCTGTCATAAAGAGCAGGCTTTCGCGGCTGCAAAAGCAAAAAAACATATTCTTATTGAAAAACCTGTTGGCATGAGCGTTAAAGAAGCAGAAAAAATTGCAAAGGTTTGCAAAAAGGAAGGCGTAAAACTCGGCGTTGGCTTTATGATGCGTTTCCACGCTTACCATCAGGAAATGAAGAAAATCGTTTCCGAGGGTAAAATCGGCGAAATCGTTTCTGCAAGAGCTCAGCTTACCTGCTGGTATCCTAAAATGGATAACTGCTGGCGTCAGGATATAAAGCTTTCCGGCGGTGGAGCACTTATGGATATGGGTGTTCACTGCGTTGACCTTATAAGATACATAACAGGTCTCGAAGTTAAAGAGGTTAAAGGCCTTATGGGTAATCAGGTTTTTGATTACAGCGTTGAGGACGCAGGCGGAATTGTTATGCGTCTTGAAAACGGGGCGATTGCCTATGTTGATGCAAATTTCAATATTCCTGATGCTGCCGCAAAGTGTAAATTAGAGCTTTACGGAACAAAGGGAAGCATCTTTGCTCAGGGAACAATCTCTCAGGTTGAGGGCGGAGAACTTGAAGTCCTCTGCTCAGGAGAGAGCGGCGGATATGATGCGGCGCAGAACCGCGCGACAATTGAGCCGCTTCCTGTTGAGGTTGAATTCGGCAATATGTATACCAAGGAAATTGAGGGCTTCGGCGATGCAATACTTGGTAAAATCGAAATTCCTGTATCTGCTGAGGACGCAATTAAGTCTCAGGAAGTTATCGAAAAAGTTTATAAGCAAAACTAAATAAAAAAGTATAACGCCTTGAAATTTTCAAGGCGTTATGTTATACTTAATAAAAAGCTTAAAAGTGGTGAAGAAAATGGATAAAGACAGACAGAAAGCAAAAGAGAGGGTTAAGGCACTCCCTTTAAAAGAAAAAATAAAGCACTATTGGGGATATTATAAATTCTATGTGATTGGCGTTCTTTTGGTTGCGATTGCAGTAGGAACAACTGTTTATCAAAAGATAACCGAGCCAAAGCCGGATCTTGAAGTTCTGGTTTTTGCAGATGAGACTATGGCGGAGGAAATGAAAGCCCCTATAAAAGAAACGATTGAAAAATTTGCCTTTGAAAAAAATGAGGAGCTTTTTGCAGAGGTTATTTTAACCGAGATTCCTTTCCACGATGCTTCCAGATATGAAGAGCTTCAGGGAAGTTGCGCAAAGCTTATGGCTGAGCTCAGTTTGGGGCAAAGAAAAATTTATATCCTTGACCAGACTGTTTTTGATTATGTTGTAAAAGATGTTCCCGCAACTGAAATCTGGGACGAAAATTATTCCTTTGCCCTTGGGGAAAATGCCAAGAAAGCGCTTGGCCTTAAAGAAGATAAGACTTATTATTATCTGACACAAATTCTTTACGGAGAGAAAGATAAAGACAAGGAAGATAATGCAATAAAATTTGAATATATGGCAAAGGTTTATGAAGGCCTTCATGATATTAGGTAAAATAATACCCTTTCGATTTTTCGAAAGGGTACTATTTTTTAATGATGTGAATTTTTACCTTCAATAATTGGTCTTTCTTTAAAGAAGAAAGAAATTGACCAAAGACCTGCAAGTCCTACGATTGTATAGATTATACGGCTGAGGACTGCCATCTGTCCGCCAAATAAAGCGGCAACAATGTCGAAACCGAAAATTCCGATGCTGCCCCAATTTATGGCACCTATAATTACCAGGATAAGTGCAACTGTATTCATAGTGTTTGCTCCTTTTTAGATTATTTGTTCATTCTTATTTTGCATTAAATTCAAATAAATATGCAAAAATAAAGCAGAGATAATTTAAAATTAGAGGAGAAAATATGAAAAAAATTATTTTTGCAATTATCTGTTTTTTCGCTTTTTGCCTTATGCTATATAATATTTCGTCGAGAAATTATGGGGTTGTAAGGAATGATGGCGGCGACTTTCGGGAAAGCTTTAACAGCGCCGAGAATATGGCTTTTGCAAGAGAAATCGGGGAGAAAACCAAGGCGAAAGAGGCTGTTGTTATTGGGAATGAAAAGAGAATTGTGGCAGGAATTTCCTTAGAAAAAGGGGTGAGCAACCGAAGCGCTCTCAAAACTCTGTCTGAACAAATTCTTCGCGAAAAATATCCGAAAGCTCAAATAAAAGTAGAGGTGCAAACGGCGAAAACTGAGGGAATTCTCTCTTTTGCAAGGAGCATTGAAAAGGGAGAAAAGGGGAAAAACCTGAAAGAAAAGGCAGAAAAACTTTTTAATCCATAATTTTCATATTTCGTTGATTTTTTGTCTTAGCTATGGTAGAATACTAAGCAAGGAGTGATTTTGATTGGCTAATATAAAAACGGAAAAAATCGTGGATGGGGCACACATAAGACTTGTTAGTGCCCGTCAGTTTAAAACAAACAGAATATCGATGTTTTTTCATATTCCGCTAGACAGGGAAAATGTTACTAAGGTTTCCCTTTTAAGACAGGTTATGAAAAGAGGAACGAAAAACTTCCCGACCCTTACACATCTTGCTTCCGAGCTTGAAGATATGTATGGTGCGTCTTTATCCGGTGGAATAAGGAAAAAGGGAGACGGAGAGCTTTTCTATTTCACAGTTGAATATATCGCTGACAGATTTGTGGGCGAAAACATAACAAAAAGGGCAACCGCTCTTTTAAATGAGGTTGTTTTTAATCCGCTTGTTGAAGATGACGGTTTTTCCCAGGACTATTTAAATCAGGAAAAGAAAAACCTTCAAAGTTATATAGAGGGGATTATTAATGATAAGCGCGAATATGCCCAGCTTAGGTGCGTAAGCGAAATGTTTAAAGACGAGCCTTACGGGATTTTTGAGTATGGTTATATAGAAGATTTTGATGATATAACTCCAAAAAGCCTTTATGAATTTTATAATAAAATCATAAATGAGGCTCAGATTGAGATTTTCGTCAGCGGTACTTTTGACGATGAGGAAATTATCAGTGAAATCAAAAACGGCTTTAATATTTCCCCAAGAAAGTGCGGGGAAGTTACCAATAAAATCGCAAAAGAAAGAGACGAAATCAAGAAAATAACCGAAGAAATGGATGTTACTCAGAGTAAGATCTGCATAGGTTTAACCTGCGACACTCCGTATGATGCGGAAGATTATCCCGCCCTTATGGTTTATAACTGTGTCTTCGGCGGAAGCGCATTTTCCAAGCTTTTCAATAATGTCAGAGAAAAGCTCAGCCTTGCTTATTTTGTATTTTCAAGAATTGATAAAATGAAGAGCTATATGCTTATAAGCTCAGGAATTGAAACGGGAAATTACGATAAAGCATATAACGAAATTATGGCGCAGATGGATAAAATGACAAAGGGCGAAATAACGGAAGAAGAGCTTGTAGCGGCGAAAAAAGCCCTCTCTAATTCCATTAATTCAATGAGGGATAGCCTTGCCGCTATGGAAGATTTTTATATGAGCCAGATTATCTGCGGCACAGACGACAGCCTTGATGAAACACTCTCAAAAACCGATGCCGTAACTCTTGGCGAAATAGTTAAGGTGGGCAAAAAGATTAAGCAAAACACCATTTATTTCCTGAAAGGAAAGGAGGAGTAATAATGAATTTTGAGCGAATATACAACGAAAAAATTGATGAAACTCTCCTTTTGGGAACGCATAAAAGCGGGCTCAGGGTTGCCCTTGTCCCTAAAAAGGGTTTCAGCAAATATTATGCCATTTACGGCACGAAATACGGCTCAATTGACCGTGAATTTATCCCTCTCGGAGAGAGTGAAAGGTTAACTCTTCCTGACGGCGTTGCCCATTTTTTAGAGCATAAGCTTTTCGAAATGCCCGACGGGACAAATGCCTTTGACCATTTTTCCCAAGTTGGGGGAAACAGCAATGCCTTTACAAGCTTTAACATAACGGCATACCTTTTCTCCTGCACGGAGAATTTCTATGAAAATCTTGACATTCTTTTAAACTTTGTTAACACTCCGTATTTTACCGACGAAAATGTTGCAAAAGAGCAGGGCATAATCGGTCAGGAAATCAAGATGTATGACGACGACCCTCAGTGGAGAGTTTTCTTTAATATGCTCTCGGCTATGTATCACAAAAACCCTGTAAAGCGCGACATTGCAGGAACGGTTGAGTCTATAAGCAAGATAACACCTGAGCTTTTATATAAGTGCACCAACACATTTTACAACCCATCCAATATGATTTTGGTTTTGGTGGGGGATATTGACGAGAATAAAATCGAGGAGTATATTGACAAAAATATTCCTGAAAATCGTGATAGCGGTGAGGTTAAAAAGTTTACCGAAGACGAGCCAAAAGAAGTAAAAGAAAAATATATCGAGCAAAAGCTAAGCGTTTCAATTCCGATTTTCGCAATTGGCTTTAAAGAAAAGGAAGTTGGAACAGGAGGCTATGACCTTCTTAAAAAGGAAATCGCAACTGAGATTTTAATCGAGCTTCTTTTCGGCAAAAGCAGTGAAAACTATATAAAAATGTATGAAAGCGGAATAATCGACGCAAGCTTTGACGGGGAAACCGAGCTTGAAGAAGAATATGGTTTCACTTCTTTTGGCGGAGAGTCAAAAGAGCCGAAAAAGGTTTATGAGGCGGTTTTAGAGGCAATCCAAAAAGCCAAAACTGACGGCTTTTCGGATGAAGAAATAAAGCGCATTAAAAAGGCCGTTCTAAGCGACGATATAAGAATGTATAACAATATGGAAAGCATAGGGAATACCTATATAAAATCTCTTATGAAAGGGATGAATCCTCTTGATTATACCAAGGCAACTGAGGAAATTGACAAGGAATATTTAATGAATCGTCTTAATGAGCATTTTGACACGGAAAACTGCGTTTTGTCAGTTGTTTATCCTGTTTAAGGAGGAAAAATGATGGAAAATATTGTTTCATTTCCAAAACTAGGACTGACTTTTGAATTAAATCGTGTGGCGTTTACTATTCTTGGCGTGGATATAATGTGGTATGGAATTTTAATTGGCATTGGAATAATCCTTGCCCTTTCCTATGCCCTTTATGAGGTTAAGAAAACCAACCTCTCTCAGGATGACCTGCTCAATATGGTCTTAATCGCCCTGCCCGTTTCGGTTATCGGTGCAAGAGCATATTATGTCATCTTCAACTGGGACAAATATTCAGGGAATCTTATGGAAATTTTCGCCATAAGAAACGGCGGAATCGCAATCTATGGCGCCATTATTTCGGCGGCAATCGTCGTCCTTTTATACTGCAAAATAAAGAAGATAAATATTGGAATTCCCTTTGATATTCTGGCGATAGGCTTACCTCTTGCTCAGGCAATAGGAAGATGGGGCAACTTTATAAATTGCGAGGCGTATGGCGGAGAAACCACTCTTCCCTGGGGAATGTCTATCGCCCCATACATAACTTCGGTCCACCCAACATTTTTATATGAGTCGCTTTGGAATGTCCTCTCGGTTGTATTCGTGCTACTTGCAAAGAAACATAAAAAGTTTGAGGGCGAGCTATTTTGCGTCTACCTTATCTGGTATGGCTTAGGCAGATTCTGGATAGAGGGCCTTCGGGCAGATTCCCTCTATTTAGGGGTTTTCAGAGTGTCGCAAATCGTGGCATCTTTAACCGTCGTTCTCGGCGCATTTATAATAATTTATCAAAGAAGAAAAAACAAAACTGTGTAGCATAGACTACACAGTTTTTTCTTTTTGGAAATTTAAAAAATATGTTGAAATCCTTCCTGAAAAAGTGTATAATAAAAGGATAGAATGGAGGGGTATGCTTGGCGGTTATAAGCAAGGAAGAAATAAGCCTTCAAAAGGACTTTATAAATAAAATTTATGACATAAACAGCAGGAAAGACATAAAGCCTCTTGCCTTTGTTGAAACCTATGGCTGTGCCCAGAATTTTAACGATAGCGAGAAAATCTGCGGTATGCTTTCCGATATGGGATATGGCTTTACCGAGGACAAGCTCTTAGCTGATATTATAATCTATAACACCTGCGCTGTTCGTGAGAATGCGGAAAAGCGTGTTTACGGAAACATAGGCGCAATTAAGAATATCAAAAAGAAAAAGGAAAATCTTTTACTTGGGGTTTGCGGATGTATGGTCCAGCAAGAAGCAATTGCTGAAAATGTCAAAAAAAGATATCCTTATGTTGATATGATTTTCGGGACACACGCTCTTTATCGTTTTCCTGAGATTTTATATAACGCATTAAACGAAAAAAGAGTTTTCGATGTTGAAAATTCCGACGGAGCAATCTGCGAGGATATTTCTTGCCATCGTGATGCTCCCCCACTTGCGAAAATCCCGATTATGTATGGTTGCAACAATTTCTGCACCTATTGTATCGTCCCTTATGTTCGTGGAAGAGAGCGAAGCCGAAAAATGGAGAACATCTTAGCAGAGGTTCGTCAGGTTGCAGACGAGGGCTATAAAGAAGTTATGCTTCTTGGACAGAATGTAAATTCTTATGGCAACGACTTTGAGGACGGAACAACATTTGCATCACTTTTAAAAGAGGTCTGCAAAATAGACGGGATAGAGAGAGTAAGGTTTATGACCTCTCATCCGAAAGATATTTCCGACGAGCTTATCTCGGTTATGGCAAGTGAGGAGAAAATCTGCAAACAGCTCCACCTGCCTGTTCAGTGCGGATCAAGCAGAGTTTTAAAGCTTATGAACAGAAAATACACAAAAGAGCAGTATCTTGAAACAATCCAAAAAGTCAGAGAGAAAATGCCTGAGATTGTTCTTACAACAGATATAATTGTTGGCTTCCCGGGGGAAACTAATGAAGACTTTGAGGAAACCATTGATGTCTTGAAGAAAGTTCGGTATGACACGATTTTCTCATTTATTTATTCAAAGCGAGGGGGAACTCCTGCGGCAACAATGGAAGACTGCCTGACGGATGAAGAAAAGCATAAAAACTTTGATAGGCTTTTAGAAGTTCAAAATCAGATTTCCAAAGAGAAAAATGACGAGTATCTCGGAAAGATTGAGAAAATTCTGGTTGAGGGAGAGAGCAAAACCAATCCCGATACCCTAAGCGGAAGAACAGACGGCGGAAAAATCGTCAACTTTAAGGGAGACGCATCTTTAATCGGCAAGATTATAGATGTTAAGATAACAAAAACACAGACCTGGTCACTATCAGGAGAAATGGAGAAATAAAATGGCAGACAGTATAATGAATGCGGCGGAAGCCTTAGGAAAATTAATAAAAGAAAGTAAATATGATGAAATTGAACAACTTGTAAAAAATAATCAACATAAAGAATTAATTAATATTGATATTGAAGAAGTTATTAAAAAATATTTAGATACTAATACCATTACACTATCTTTAT
>JAFQRU010000058.1 GCA_017409915.1 Clostridia bacterium | reverse complement strand
GAGATAAGCCACAGCGGTTTCGGCAAGGAAATTTCCATAGAAGATTGCGCTTCTCTTTTCTTAAAGCTTCAATCCATGGGGGCGCATAATATAAACCTTGTTACGCCTACCCCTTATACTTCCCTTATTATGGAGGCTCTTGACATAGTAAAAGATAGGCTTAACATTCCCGTCGTTTATAACTGTGGCGGATATGAAAATCCTGAGTTAATTGAAAAATTAAATCCTTATATTGATATTTATCTCACAGATTTTAAATACTATGACAAAACTCTTTCAAAGAAATATTCTCTTGCTGAGAATTACAGGGAGTTCGCCCTTTCGTCCTTAGAAAAAATGGTTGAATCCAAGGGAGCGCCGAAGATAAAGGACGGCATTATGGAAAGAGGGGTTATTGTCCGTCATCTTGTTTTGCCATCTTGCAGAGAGGACAGCAAAAAAATTCTTTCTCTGCTTAAAGAAAGGTTTGGAACGGACAAGTTTATTCTAAGCCTTATGGCTCAATATTTTCCCCCTGAAAATTTAGGGAATTTCCCCGAAATAAACAGGAAAATCACTTCCTTTGAATATGACAGTGTTGTTAATTTTGCTTATGATTTGGGCTTTAAAAATGCTTATATTCAGGAGAGGGAAAGCGCAAAGGAGAGCTTTGTTCCCGAATTCGATTTAAGCGGTGTTGACTAAAATAAATAAAAGTGATAAACTATATTAGAATTTACGAGAAAAGAGGTTTTATATAAATGAGTGAATGTACACACGATTGCAGTACTTGCGGAGAAAGCTGCAGCGAAAGAACGAGTCCTCAGAGCTTTTTAGAGGCTCCCAACGCTATGAGCAATATTAAAAAGGTTATCGGCGTTGTTTCAGGAAAGGGTGGAGTTGGAAAATCCTTAGTTACTTCCCTTTTGGCAACAGCCGTTTCTAAGGCGGGTAAAAACGCCGCTATTTTAGATGCAGACATAACAGGTCCGTCTATCCCTAAAATTTTCGGCATTACCGAAAAGGCAACGGGAAACGATTTGGGTATTTTCCCTGCTAAAACAAAGGGCGGAATTGATGTTATGTCTATCAATCTTTTACTTGAAGATGATACTGCCCCTGTTGTATGGAGAGGCCCTGTTATTGCAGGAACTGTTAAGCAGTTCTGGACAGATGTTATCTGGGAAGATGTTGACTATATGTTCGTTGATATGCCTCCGGGCACAGGAGATGTTCCTTTAACTGTATTCCAGTCGCTTCCTGTTGACGGAATTATCATCGTAACTTCTCCGCAGGAGCTTGTTTCAATGATAGTTGAAAAAGCCGTTAATATGGCAAATATGATGAACATTCCTATTCTCGGTATTGTGGAGAATATGAGCTGGGTTAACTGCCCTGACTGCGGAAAGAAAATTCATATTTTCGGAGAGAGCAAAACAGGCGAGATTGCAACCAAGTTCGGTCTTCCTCTTCTTGCCCAGATTCCCTTTGATTCAAAGATTGCTTCTCTTTGCGATAAAGGGGAGCTTGAAAGCATTGAAGAAAACCCCATTAAAGGCGCATCTGACGCGGTTCTCGCCCTTTAAAAAATTATTAATAAAGTTAGAAAAAAACATTGACAAACATTTTCGTTTGTGGTATTATATTTTGGTAACCGCTCATAAAAGGTTCATAAAAAGCAGTTTGCTTACCTCATTTGGCGAGTCTTGGGTAATAGGAGGGATTACGAATTATGTACGCAATTATTGAAACTGGCGGAAAGCAGTATAAAGTATCCGAAGGCGATTTCGTTTTCGTTGAAAAGCTTGATGTTAAAGATGGCGCTAAGGTTCAAATCGATAAGGTTTTAGCTATTGGCGGCGAAACAGTTGAAATCGGTGCTCCTTATGTTGAGGGCGCTAAGGTTGTTGCAGAAGCTGTTAAGAATGGTAAGGCTAAGAAGATTATCGTTTACAAGTATAAGCCTAAAAAGGGTTATCACAAAAAGCAGGGTCACAGACAGCCTTATACAAAGCTTGAAATCAAAAAGATTGAAGCTTAATTTAAATTGATGACGATTTTTATTTACTTGGATAGAGAGGTGAATTTCTATGGCACATAAGAAAGGTGTC
>JAFQRU010000057.1 GCA_017409915.1 Clostridia bacterium | reverse complement strand
TTCTTGGTATATGACATAACAACGCGCATCATGGTGGGGGGCATCGGCGGACTCCTTATTTCAGGAGTTGTTTCAGTTGTTGTTTATGGTGCGATAATCCTTATCGTCTATGGAAGAACTCGGGAATTCCGTGCTCTTTTAGGGCGGTTTATAAGAAAGGGTAAGAAAATATGAGTGATTTATTAAGAAAAGTTCAGCTTACTGAATATGAAATGCTTAAAGAAATTGACCGAATTGCCAAGAAACATAATATTAAGTATTACCTTGGCTGCGGAACCCTTCTCGGAGCGGCTAAATATAAAAAGTTCATCCCCTGGGACGATGATATTGACTTGCTTATTGAATATAAGGAACTTAAAAAGCTTATTAAAGTATTTAAGGAAGAAGCGGATCCAAAATATATCATAACAAACTGCTTTATAGAAAAGCATTTCCCTGTGGCATGGTCGAAAGTCCGTAACACGCAGACTCTTTCAAGACCGGTCAAATATAAGGAACTCCCGATTAACTGGGGAATCTGCGTTGATTTGTTCCCGCTGTATTCCGTGAGCAATATTTCATTTATAAGAAAAATTGAATATCTAATGTATAAAGTGGCAAATAAAATGATTGTTGCGGAGTTTACCAAGTTTGAAGAAAATCACGGCATCTTGGTAAGAATATTGGAAAAGATACCGATTCCATTAAGACATTTGTATTTTAAAATGGTGCTTGGTATTTTAAGTCTTCACGGAGACAGGTCTAAATATGTAATGAGTGCTTCTCGTCATAATATTATCTTCAAAAAGGAGCTTTTATTTGGTGAGCCAAAAGAACTTAAATTTGAAGACGGTGTTTTTCCGGTGGTAAGCGAGTATGAAGCCTATCTGACAATGAAATATGGCGACTGGAAGGCAGATCTTCCGGAGGATCAGCAAAAAGGTCACGACCTGACCTTAGGCGACATTGAATGGGAAATATAGAATAAAAAGCTCATCTTTCTTAATTGAAAGATGAGCTTTATTTTAGTTGAAATCAAATGAAATAACAGGTATTTTCTCTGTATCGCCCCAGGAACTTTCGGGGATTAAGGTAAGCTTGTCAAAGACCTGATTAACAAGGATGTGATAAGAGCGTTTTCTGTTATCCTTAACCTTTAACAGTTCCGTTTTAACTCCGTCTTTCTCACCTATAAGGCAAAAACGTCTACAAAGAGTTTTCGGCATATGCATCTGCGGACTGTCAAGAAGTTGATTTGCTCTTGTGGTGTGATTTCGTTCACATTCTCCGCCTGGAAGAGTGTTTCTGTTTAAATCGCTGGAAAATACAATATGAACGGAGGAGATTTCCGCCTGGTTAAAGGTGTAAACAATCTCGCTGTTTTTATCCGCCATAAAGGAACAGCTTTCCTCGTTTGTATTATAAATTTTGTGGGCTCTGTCCTGACCGTTTCGGATAATGTCATTTGTAATATTAAGCTTGGCGTTTTTGCATAAATTCGAAATCTTTCGGGTTTTAGAAGGAAGGAAACAATCCTCATTCATAAGTTTTTCCTGAAGATTTTCTGTTTCGTTAAGATATACCTCGTGAGGAACAAGACCTTTTTTGCAAGCAATAGCCGCCGCCTTGCCCACGGCTTCTCCCATCAGGGCGCAGGTTGCCATAACTCTCATACTGCTCATGGCTATATGAGTCATACTTATATTTCGTCCTGCGAAGAAAAGATTTTCGATATTCTCCGAATACAGTGCGCGATACGGAATTGAATAAGGAGAAGAAGTGGGGAAATCTGTATTTGGTGTTCCCCTGTGATAAAATCCTCCCGGAAAGTGGTCATCAATTGGCCAACCGCCGTAAGCAACTTCATCTGAGAAAGCTTTGCCGGAGCAAATATCCTTCTGAGAAACCATATATTCTCCACATAATCTGCGTGACTCTCTCTTGCCTGGGAGGAATCCCAAAAAGTCAAGGTCCCACTTTTTGCTGTCAAAATTTCCGCTGTTTTTTATATAGTCCCAGGTGCCGGCGGCAAGGGATAAAAGTTCATCACGGATTTCTTCAGTGTCGTCAATGGTGTTTCTGTCTCCTCCGAGCTCTAAATACCAGAAATTCTCCGTCTCGTCATATATATCAGGGTTTCGGTTTTCAAAATCCTTCTCGGTAAGAGTCTTGCTGAATGAAGGTGGAATGAAATCGATATCTTTTGTTGTTTCCCGTCCTTGTAAAAGACAAGACATTCCCATTGTCATATCGTCAGCGTTTGTTCTGTTGGTATCTTCGTTAAATTCCTGAGCCGATTCTCTGCCAATTTTAAAGTTGGCACCGCATAAAGGGGCAAGAATACTGTCCCCTGAACTGTCGCAGAAAAATTTAGCGCTGATTTCATAAAACATCTGAGTTGTCATCTGATAACCTGTTACGGATGATATTTGGGTTGTGCGACCGTGTTTAAATTCGCCTTTTTTAGTATTGGCATCCATGCAGGTACAATTTAAAAGAAGAGTAATGTTTTTCTCCCGTTTTACGAAATCGTAAAGAATGGTATCCCATATTGCATAGCTCTTGGTTGGGTTACGATATAAACTTTCCAAAGCGATTTCTTCGATAATTCCGGTTTCACGGTTATTTTCGCCTCTTGCCCCGCAAACCCACATTCTTATTTCGGAAGATGCGTTACCGCCTAAAACTGGTCGTTCATGCATAAGAACTACATTAAGCCCCTCGCGAGCAGCTGAAATGGCGGCAACAAGTCCGGACATACCTCCGCCAACAACGCAAAGGTCGCATGATAGATGTTTTTTTCTAAGCATAATAACCTCCTAAATGTTAAGACCTGCTTTTTTCATTGCGTTTATAATTTCTGTTTTTTCAACATCGCTGTATTGTCTGTATGGGAAGGTTGAATCTCCCATATCAAAACCCATTTCTGTAAGCAATAGCTTTGTAACAGGGATGGATTTGTAATTATGAAGCGCCTCGATGATTTGAAGTACTTTGTCCTGTGTTTTCCGGGCGGTTTCGGTGTCTCCTTTATGGAAACAGTCATATATATTTCTGAAAAGGTCAAACATAAAGTTATATGTAAGACCGATTCCGCCGTCTGCTCCTGTTTCAAGACCGGTAAGAAGAAAGTCGTCAGGACCGTTCATAATGTTCATTTCTCCATGGGTAAGTTCTTTAAGTTTTGCCATCTCGCCGTAGTTTGAACTTGACCACTTGATTGCAGTAACATTGTCAATTTCAAAGCACTTTGCGGCAAACTCAGCACTCATATTAAATCCCGCGGATAGATTATAATAAATCATCAAAGGGATGTTTACTGACTCTGCAAGCTTTTTATAATAGCTATAAACATCATCTTCGCCATATCTGAAAAACATAGGTGGAGTCGCAGAGATAGCTGCCGCCCCTGCTTTTTCGGCCTCTTTTGCGATGGTTATGGCATCATTAAAATAAGGAGAAGCCACATAAACTATACATGGGCAACGGCCCTCTGTTGCTTTTATTGCCTCCTGGGCAAGGATTATTCTTTCTTCGGTTTTAAGGGCAAGACCTTCGCCGGTTGCGCCACCAACATAAAATCCGTCTGCACCTTTTTTGATAAAAAAGTCAATAAGTTTTTTTAAAGCATCTGTGTTTATTCTCTCGTCTCTATCAAGCGGAGTGGCAAGAGCGGGAAGAACTCCTGTGAATTTCATATTAACCTCCTTGACATTTGGTTTTAATAGTATTACAATCTAATTATACGATATCAAAAGACTTTTTTAAATAAATTATATTGACAACTTTCAATCAGGATGTCAGGATAGGAAAGGATTTTTATGTACAAAGAACTTGATATACATATTGGAAAGAAAGAATGCAAGGCGTTTCTTCAAAGGGGTTTTTCCCCTGAACTTCCACCAACAAAGCGAATGCACAAGCATAATTATGCAGATGTTCATATTGTTTCAGGCGGGAATATGGTTTTTTATATAGGGAATAAAAATCATAAAATAGAAGATGGAACATTAATGATTATTCCCAGGGAGATTTTTCATTATTGCGTGGAAAAGGAAGAGAATGCTATTCATATTGCGTTTCAGGTGGATTATCATATCTGTGATATTATGAAATACAGAATAAATCCCGGAATAATTGAAGACTTTCAACGCGAAATTATAAAAGCTCATAAAACGGGAGAATACACGCTGATTGTTGCCTTTTTGTCTTTGCTTTGCAGTCGCTTTTGCAAAGAGGATTTTGTGAGCGCAAGAAGCATAACCGATTATGGCTTTTTAATTCGTGAATTTTTCCAGACAGGATATGGTAAGGATATAAAGCTCTCTGAACTGGCAAAAGTGCTCAATGTCTGCGAGCGACAGGCGGAAAGACTTGTTGTTCAGTATACGGGACGGACTTTCCGCGAGGAACTTGCTTTTATAAGGATTACAATAGCAAAGCATCTTATAAAAACAGGAGAAATGTCTCTTCAGGAAGTTGCACAGTATGTTGGCTATGGCTCATATGCAGGATTTTGGAAAGCAATGAAAAAATACGAAAAATAAAAGACGGCTTTTGCCGTCTTTTATTTTTCAGGATGCGTAATTTTTTCTGCTAAAATCTTAAAAAGGTTTGCCGAAACAGAAACCTGCATAATAAGGTCATTCATTCTGTCCTGGTTGTCCCCTTCAAGAGTAAAAATAGGATTTGCCACCGCGCGGGTCTGACTGAAAACATAATTGAATGCTTTTGATTGATTTTTAACGAAGGAGTCATAAGTCTTTCTTGCGGTCTCCTCATCAATATCTACCGGTATAATCTGCTGAATTGTCGACATATCAAGAGTCTGTTTGAGGGTGCAGACAATAAGAAGATAAGCAAGATGCACTTTGGAATATTTCTTCTTTTTAGGTGCAGGGATAATCCCCAGCTTAACATAGTTATTTATCATAGAGGAAGTAACAGGCTTGTTGATAACCATTGTTGCACTGGGCACTTCAAGATATTTTGTTACCACCGAAACAACCTGGTCCATATATAATTCTATATCAGGAAGAGCGTCCCAGGATGGAAGGGAATAGTTTGTAAGCCCATGCTCAATTTCGGTAAAAGCCGAGATTAATTGCTCCTTTTTTATATACATATCAAAACCTCTTTCTTTTGATAATTCTGTTTACTAAGTGTAATTATAAAACATTTTTTAAAAAAATTCAAGATATTTCTTGACAAAGTTGTAAAAATAGGGTAATCTAGTATTAGATACTAGATAAACAAGTATTAAACACGGAGGGGTAATATGTATAGAAAGTATTCACATTTAAGAGAAATGATTGAGCATTGCACAATAAAGTATGAAAATAACATTGCGTATAAGGTAAAGAAGACTGACGAGAATAATAAAGTTTATTATGATGAGATTACATATAAAAGACTTGCAAATGAGGTAGAAGGTCTTGCCCGTGCTTTTATGGAAGACGGCTTGACGGGAAAGCGTATTGCAGTAATTGGCAAAAATAGCTATGAATGGATAGTGGTTTTCCTTGCTACTGTTTGTTCGGGCGGGGTAATTGTTCCTCTTGACAGAGGTCTTTTCGATTATGAACTTGAGGATCAGCTTAAAAGATCTGAGGCGGTTGCTATTTTCTATGGACCTGAATTTAAAGAAAGAGTTGGCGCTTATAACATAGTTAAGGTTTGCACAGCGGATGATGAATTTAAAGATATGATTGTTCGTGGTCAGAATGCAGACAATAAAGCAGAATATGATAAGATTGAGATTGATCCTTACAAAATGAGCGCATTGCTTTTCACCTCAGGAACAACTTCTGCATCAAAAGCAGTTATGCTCTCTCAGGATAATATAACCTCAAATGTATATGGCATGAGACAGTGGGTAAAGTTTTATGAAACAGATGTTAGCATGGCACTTTTACCACTCCACCATACATTCGGAATGATGCAGACAATGCTGTTTCTTTCAGTAGGTATGTGCAGTGTATTCTGTGAAGGCTTAAGAATTGCCAAGTGCTTAAATGAATACGGCGTAACACTCTTTGTGGGTGTTCCAAGAGTTATTGAAGAAATGATGCTTGCTGTTCAGAGAAAACTTGCCGCAACAGGCAAAGAGAAGACCGTCAAAATGGTTGTTAAAGTGTCTAACGCTTTAAGAAAGGTTGGTATTGATATCCGCAGAAAGCTCTTTAAGCAGATTATAGATGGTATGGGCGGAAGATTAAGAATGGTAATTATCGGTGCAGCGCCTGCATCTCCTGATGTTCTTAAATTCTTCAACGATATCGGCGTTCTTTCAATTCAGGGTTATGGCCTTACAGAAAGCTCTCCGGTTATTTCAGCAGAAAACGAAACTAATATGCGAAAGGATTCTGTTGGTAAGGCAATCCCGGGTGTTGAAGTAAAAATTGAGAATCCTGACGAGAACGGAATCGGCGAAATCGTTGCAAAGGGCGGAAATGTAATGCTCGGCTATTATAATGACCCTGAAAAAACAGCTGAAGTTCTTAAGGACGGCTGGCTCTATACAGGGGACCTTGGAAGAAAAGATAAGGACGGCTTTATTTTTATCTGCGGACGAAAGAAGAATGTTATCGTCTTATCAAACGGTAAAAATGTTTTCCCTGAGGAAATTGAAACTTTGGTTAATCTCTCTCCTGCCGTAAAAGAATGTATCGTATACGCCGAAGGCGATGAAATCTGCTGTAAGGCGGTAATTGACGAAAAATTCGAAGGCAATAGTGAAGAAGCTATTAAAGAACATATCGCAGAGGTAAATGACCAGCTTATAAAGTACAAGAAAATTGGTAAAATTGAGATTACTGAAACTGAAATGGCAAAAACCACAACAGGAAAAATCAAAAGATAAAAGAAAAAAACCGACAGCGTTTAAGCTGTCGGTTTTTTTCTTAAATGCCCTTGAAATTGAAAAGTTTTATGATATAATATAGGTATGCAAATCTAGATATTTTCAAAAGGAGAAAAAATATGAGCAAAAAGGCTTATTTCTATATTGATGATGTTGTTTGGCCCTTCCGCGACATTACAAGAGAAAAACCTGCGTCAATCTTTGACCAGACTCTTTTAAAAATGTTAAAGGAAGCTCACGATAAATACGGCTTAAAGGTTGTGCTTAATGCTTTCTATCGAACAGACTATTTTTACGGAGACGATGAGTTTTCTTTGGCGGAAATGACCGATGCCTACAAAGCAGAATGGGAAGCTAATTCCGACTGGCTTAAAATCGGTTTTCACGCAAAGCAGGAATTCCCTGATTATCCCCATGTTAATATCAATTATGAGGATATGAAGAAGATGTATGTGCGCTTTAAAAAAGAAGTTATCCGTTTTGCAGGGGAGAAAACCCTTACTGCTGCATTTAATCCTCATTGGTCTCCTGTTAGTAAAGACGGTTTAAAGGCTATGATAGAAGAGGGAATTACAATGGTTTCCGTAACCGCCGGGGAGAAGAAAGAGTATAACGGAGACCCGTCATCTCTTCCGTTTGGCCATGCGGGAAGACTCTTGAATAACAAAAAGCCTGAAACAGGTATTTTCTTCAGAAACTTAAAGGGAGACTCAGCAATCGACGACTCCCTTTGCGGATATAACCATATTTCAACAGAAGATTACGAAAGAACTCTTTTAAATCAGGAGGTCATCTATAACGAGGAGTTGGGGATTTACTATAAAATATTCTGTAACGGCCCTTGTTTGAATTTAGTTCCTCTTGACGAGATTGAAGAAGATATGTCAAAAGTGTTAGGCAATGAATATATTTGTATGGCAACCCATGAACAGTATTCATATCCTGATTATTTTGCCTATCAGAGCGAGAGCCGAGACAAGCTTATGAAGGCTTGCGAATGTGTTGATAAATACGGCTATGAATACATATTTGTTGAAGATTTAGCAAAATAAAAGCCTGTAACAGACAAAAGGCGAAAAAGAAAAAGCAGAGCGTTTAGCTCTGCTTTTAATTTTTGATAATTAATAGTTTTCTTTTCTAACTTCAAAGTAAGCCTGTGGATGAGCACAAACAGGGCAAACCTCAGGAGCTTTCTTACCAATAACGAGGTGTCCGCAATTACGGCATTCCCACATAATTTCTTCGCTCTTTTCGAAGACTTTCTTCATTTCAACATTATTTAAGAGTTTGCGATAACGCTCTTCGTGAGCCTTTTCAACCTCAGCAACCTTTTTAAACTGAGCAGCAAGAGCTGTAAAGCCTTCTTCTTCAGCTTCCTTTGCAAAGCGGTCATACATATCTGTCCACTCATAGTTTTCGCCCTCAGCAGCGGAGAGAAGATTCTGAGCTGTGTCGCCAAGACCGCTTAAAGCCTTGAACCAGAGCTTTGCGTGTTCCTTTTCATTAGAAGCAGTTTCTTCAAAGATAGCAGCGATTTGCTGATAGCCTTCCTTTTTTGCAACAGAGGCAAAATAAGTGTATTTGTTTCTTGCCATGCTTTCGCCGGCAAAAGCCTCTAATAAATTTTGTTCAGTTTTTGAACCTTTTAATTCCATTTTCATTTCCTCCTTGAATATTTAATTTTTTTAAGTATAGCATAAAAATTTTTTATTGTCTATATTTTTTAGTTAAAAATTTCCAGGCTTCTGTCTAGAACACCGCTTATTTTTGCAAGAAGCATTCCATAGTTGGTAATGGGAACACCTTGGTCCTTTGCTGTCTGAATACGGTATTTCATCTCTCTCTCATTAAGCATACATCCGCCACAGTGAACAATAAGGCTGTATTTGGATAAATCCTCAGGGAACTCGCTTCCGCTTGAAAACTTGAAAACAACATCTGTCTTGGTGTAATCCTTGATAAGATAAGGAATTTTAACAGTCCCGATGTCGTTGCACTGACGATGATGTGTGCACCCCTCGGAAATGAGAACTTTGTCTCCGTCCTTTAAATTTTCGAGTGCCTTCATTCCGTTAAGCTGATGGAAAAGCTCTCCCTTATGGCGTGCCATCAAAATAGAGAAAGAAGAGAGAGGAATTTCTCTTGGAACAATTTTAGAAACCTCCCCAAAAGCCTGACTGTCCGTTATAACCATTTTTGGCGATCTTCTAAGGCTTTCTAACACTCCGCCAAGCTCGCTTACCTGACAGGTTATTGCCGAGGCGTGAGAATCTAAAATTTCTCTTATTGTTTGCTGTTGAGGAAGAATAATTCTCCCCTTTGGCGCAGACTCATCAATAGGCGTAACAAGAACGACTATGTCAGATGGCTCAATCAAATCAGAGATAATCGGGAATTCAGGGGTAGTGCTTTTAAGCTTTTTTGCAATATGCTCTTTAAGAGCTTCAATTCCCTCCAAATTCTCCGCGCTGACGCTTATTTCGTTTTCGCTAAGGCCAGATAGCGCCTTTAAGTCAGACTTGTTATAAACCAATAAATACGGGATTTTCTTGGCTTTAAGCTTTTCTTCCAAAGCTTCTTCAATTTCGCCTTTTCCGGTCTCGCTGTCAATAACGATAAGAGCGATGTCTATTTTATTTATAACCTGATTTGTCTTTTTTATTCGCAACGCTCCAAGTTCTCCCTCGTCATCCAGGCCGGGAGTGTCAACAAACATAACAGGGCCGAGAGGAAGAAGCTCCATTGCCTTATAAACAGGGTCAGTTGTTGTCCCTTTAACAGGCGAAACAATAGCAATATTCTGATTGGTTATTGCGTTGATAAGGCTTGATTTTCCTGCGTTTCGTCTGCCGAAGATTCCAATATGAATTCTATCGGCGTTTGGAGTCATATTCAAATTCATATTTATCCCTCCTAAAAGCGGAAGTCTCGAAGTCCGCCTTCAATTTTTTCGAGATTGTCAAGAAGAATTTGTCTTGTTTTCGGGTTAGGAACATTCACAGTTTCGCTTTCGATTAAAGCCTCGCCGATTTTAACGGTTTCCTCAGTTGCGTAATCCTTTAAGAATTCTTTAAGAGTCATAAGTGCGTTAGGATGACAGCAGTTTTGAATCTGTCCGTTTTTGGCAAGCATCATAAAGCGGTCGCCCGTTCTGCCTTCACGGTAACAAGCGGTGCAAAAGCTTGGGATAAAGCCAAGTTCCATAAGCCAACGAACAACCTCATCAAGAGTTCTCTGGTCGGAAACATCAAATTGCTCTGTATCGTGAGGTCTTTCCTCATCAGCATAGCCCCCAACGGATGTTCTGGATGCTCCGCTTATCTGGGAAACACCAAGGCGAAGAAGTTTAGCGCGAACCGCCTCAGACTCACGGGTTGAAACAATCATTCCCGTATAAGGAACGCTGAGCCTGATACAAGCCACGATTTTTGCAAAGGTCTCGTCATCAATTCCGTTGTCGAAAACGCTTGGGTCAATGTCGGATGCCTTTTTAATTCTCGGAACGCTTATTGTGTGAGGGCCAACACCGTGCACAGCTTCAAGATGCTCTGCGTGCATTAAGAGTCCTGCAAATTCATAGCGGTAAAGTTCAAGACCGAAAAGAACTCCAAGACCAACATCGTCAATTCCGCCCTCCATAGCTCTGTCCATTGCCTCTGTGTGGTAGGCGTAGTTATGCTTAGGCCCTGTCGGGTGAAGTCTTTCATAGCTTTCTTTGTGATAAGTTTCCTGGAAGAGAATGTATGTGCCGATGCCTGCATCCTTTAACTTTCTGTAATTTTCAACAGTTGTTGCCGCAATGTTTACATTAACACGGCGGATAGCACCGTTTTTATGTTTGATACTGTAAAT
>JAFQRU010000056.1 GCA_017409915.1 Clostridia bacterium | reverse complement strand
TCTCGCTGTTGCCATGGCGGTTCAGGCTTTTAAAAATAAAGAGGTAAGCAAAATTATACTTACCCGTCCTGCCGTTGAAGCAGGGGAAAAACTTGGCTTTTTGCCGGGGGATATGCAGGACAAGGTTGACCCTTATCTCCGCCCTTTATACGACGCTCTTGGGGATATGTTCGGGGGCGAGGCTTTTAACAAAAATGTTGAAAGAGGATTAATCGAGGTTGCTCCTCTTGCATTTATGCGAGGAAGAACTCTTGACAATGCTTTCATAATTCTTGACGAGGCGCAAAACACAACTGCCGAGCAGATGAAGATGTTCCTTACACGAATGGGATTTTCCTCAAAGATTGTTGTTACGGGAGACATTACTCAGATTGACCTTCCAAGAGACAAAAAATCAGGTCTTCGGGACGCCGAGAAAGTTCTTAAAAACATTGAGGGAATTGAATTTATGTATTTATCAGAGGCCGATGTTGTTCGCCATCCTCTTGTTCAGAGAATTGTCAGGGCTTATGATATGAAAAACGCTGAAAGGGAACGCTCCGCCAAAAAACGGACGAGCAAAAATATATGAAAATAAGCATCAGAAATGAACAGAAAAAAATTGAGGTTACAAAAGAGCTTCGCGCTCTTATCAAGACCGTTTTAAAGACGGGTCTTAAATTTATGGAGTTTGAGGATAACTGTGAAATCAGCATAATGCTTACAGACAACGAAGAAATCCATTCCTTAAATAAGCTTCACAGGGGAATTGACCGCCCAACAGATGTTCTTTCTTTCCCTATGTTTGACTATGACGAAGACGGGGAAATTGATATGGAAGAGTGCGACTTTGGGGAAAACGGCGAAATTCTTCTTGGGGATATTGTTATCTCCTTAGAGAGAGCAAAGGAGCAGGCCGAGGAATATGGCCATTCCTTCGAAAGGGAGGTTGGTTTTCTTACTGCTCACTCTCTTCTCCATCTTTTAGGCTATGACCATATGGAGCCGGACGAAGAAAAAGAGATGTTTTCTTTGCAGGAAGAAATCCTTACTCTTTGCAATCTGCCAAGATAAAAATTAACAAGCCACTTTGACTACCATCGTCAAAGTGGCTTTTTTTATTCTTCATTAAGTTCCATTTTGGAGATAGACACTTCATAGGCTACTCTGTTTTCTACCTCTTCCTCGTTTATTTTCTTTTGATATTCCCTGCTTTGAACTCTGCCCCAGACGGAAATGTTATCCCCAACGGAAAGTGCCGAGGCATACTTTGCATTTCTTCCCCAGGCGATGCAGGGGATATAATCGGACTTATTATAGGCACGGTTTACAGCAAGCAATATATCTGCAATTTCTCTGCCGAAAGGAGTTGTTCTGTATACCGGTTCTTTACAGATATATCCGTTTAAGTATACATTATTGGAAGAGGCATAGTCAGTTAGACCATCAGCCTCCTCTATGTCCCGGACAAAAACAGTCAGCATAAGCTTGCTTCCTACTGCCGTAAAGTTATTATATGAGCGGAATTGCCCGCCTATTAAAACAAATTTTCCCACTTCAATATTGATTGAGGGGAAGAATTTTTCCGAAATCATTATTGGAATTATATCAGTATTTTCACTTAATCTTTTTGTTTCAAGCTTGAAGGTGTAAAACTTCTCGCCATAGACTTCATGGGAAAATTCTAACTCTGAAACAATTTCCCCCGCCATTTTAATCTTATTGTTTTCTGAGCCTAAACTGTTCACTTTTCTTCACTCCTAAATCCGTTTAATATATCTTATTTTACGGCACTCTCTTTTAGAACATATCTTTTCCATTTAGGCTCAAAATAAACACAAAAAAGAGCATCTTTAAGATGCTCTTTTGCTTTTAAATTTTAGTTTCGCCAAATTCCAGAATATCTGCAATTCTTCTGCATGCAAGACCATCGCCATAAGGGTTACTTGCCTTGCTCATTTTTTCATAGGCGTCTTTGCTATCTAAGAGTTCTTTAAAGTTTTCATAGATAACTTTCTCATCAGTTCCCACAAGCTTTAAGGTTCCAGCTTCAATTCCCTCAGGGCGCTCTGTTGTATCACGCATTACCAGAACCGGCTTCCCTAATGACGGAGCTTCTTCCTGAATTCCGCCACTGTCAGTTAAAATCATATAACTTCTTGCCAAAAAGTTATGGAAATCAAGAACTTCCAAAGGCTCGATTATATGAATTCTGTCGCAACCACTAAGTTCTTCCTCTGCCGCTTTTCTTACAACAGGGTTTAAGTGGATTGGATAAATCGCTTTAACATCGGGGTTTTCGTCCATAATTCTTCGGATTGCCCTGAACATATTATGCATTGGCTCTCCAAGATTTTCTCGTCTGTGGGCAGTTATGATTATAAGGCGACTATCCTTTGCCCATTCAAGCTCGGGGTGAGAATATTCCTCTTTAACCGTTGTTTTAAGGGCATCGATTGCCGTATTCCCCGTAACGAAGATGCTCTCTTTTTTCTTTC
>JAFQRU010000055.1 GCA_017409915.1 Clostridia bacterium | reverse complement strand
TTATTATCAATAACTTTATCCGCAAACTTTTCGTAAAGAGGTTTTCGCTCGCTTTCCATTTCCGAAAGGTCTTTGCCCTGTGAAAGAGGCCGTCCCTCTTTGGATAAAAGGGAGACATCCCTTAAAATATGATAGACAATTCCGTTTTGCTTTAAGGAGTAAAGGTTTTCCTCTCGCATTACAACTCCCCCACCAGTTGAAATAACCTTTCCGGTATTACTGCAAAGGGAAAGCGTAACCTTTTTCTCAATCTCCCTGAAATAATCCTCTCCGTGCCTTTGGAAAATCTCAGGAATGGTCATATTGATTTCTTTTTCAATCTCTTTATCAATATCAATAAACTCTCGGTTTAATGATGCTGCAATTTCCTTTCCCAAAGTGCTTTTCCCGCATCCGGGCATCCCGATAAGGACGATGTTTTGAATACTCTTTAAAAGATTCTGGTAAATTTCATCAGCTTTTTGGTCAGGAAGCTTATCTCCCGTAAAAATCTCATAAGCCTTTTTTGCCTGATAAACAAGCATATAAAGACCGCCACAAGCAGGGATGTTAAGCTCCTCCGCCTCAAAAACAAGCCTTGTTTTAAGCGGATTGTAAACTACATCCAAAACGCCCTCGCAGAGCGGAAAATCTTTAAGAGAGATAAGAGACTCTCCGTTATTTGGATACATCCCCACAGGAGTTGTGTTAATAATAATCTCTGCATCACTCCATAAGGAAATATTGTTGTAGGAGTATTCCCCATTTCTTGAAACAGTAATAATTTCCTTTGCCCCAAGGTCAGAAGCAACTGCCTTTGCAGTAAGAGAAGTCCCCCCTGAGCCTAAAATTGCAACTTTCCTGTCCTTAAAATCAATTTTAGATTTTTCCGCCATAGCCATAAAGCCGTCATAGTCGGTGTTATAGCCGTAAAGCCGTCCGTCCCTTTTGATAACAGTATTAACACTGCCAATCTTTACGGCAGAAGGGGCAAGACAATCGCATAAAAACATTATATCTCTTTTATAAGGAATGGTAACATTAAACCCTTTATATTCGGGGTTTTCTATAAAAGCTTCAAGCTCTTCTTTTTTTAAGGGAACAAGGTCATATTCATATTTTCCCATAGCCTCGTGAATGACTTTTGAAAAGCTGTGGGAGAGTTTTTCGCCTATAAGTGCAAACTTCATAATGGTTTCCCCCTTACAGCTCAGAATAACTGCCGAGGAAAACGGCGCTATTCTCTTTATTCAGCTCAGAGATAAGAGCTAAAACCTTTTCTGAAAAAACAGATGCCTCAACATCGAAATAGAAAAGATATTCAAAATCACTTCCCAAAGTAGGTCTGCTTTCAAGCTTGGTTATGTTAAGATTAAGAGCCGCAAATTTTGAAATAAGCCCAAAAAGTGAGCCGGGCTCGTGAGGAAGAGAGAGCATAAGACTGATTTTATCAGAGCCCTCATAAATTTCAAGGTCTTTTGAAATACAGATAAAACGGGTATAGTTATATTTTGAATTAGCAATAGATGTGCAAAGAGGACTAAGATTATAAAGCTCGGCACATTCCAAAGACGAAATAGAAGCGGAGGAAAGGCCGTCTGCCTCTGAAACCGCCTTTGCCGCCATAGCCGTATTCTCGCAGATATGAACTTTTATATCAGGGTGATTTTTAAGAAAATCGGAGCATTGGCCGATAGCCTGCTCGTGAGAATATATGTCAGTAATATCTTCAAGACTTGCACCCTTTTTCCCTAAAAGAGTATGCCCGATTTCAAGCTTTATCCCCTTAACAATAAAGAAATTATGATTTCTCATAAGGTCATAAACCGAATTAACAGAGCCATGCAAACAGTTTTCAATAGGCAAAAGTCCATACTTGCATTCGCCTCTTTCAATAGCTGAAAAAACATCCTCAAAGGACTTATAAAAAGAAACCTTTGGGCTATCAAAAATTTTGTTGCAGGCTAAATGAGAGTAAGCACCCTCGATTCCCTGACAAGCAACGGAAGGAGAGGATGGAAGAGCCTCTTTAACATCTGCAAGGGCCTCTTTTATCTGAGAAATACAAAAAGAGCTGTCTGCGCCTTTCTTTGTAGCCTGATAAGAACGGCTCAGATTCATCATAACAGAAAAAAGAATTTTGGAATAGGGGGCAAATTCATCCCCTGATTTTTCAGCCATAAGATTTAGAATCTCTTTTTCCCTGTCCTTTTGCAAAATGGGCATATTATTTTTTTGCTTATAGTCAGCAACAGCCGTAGAAATTTCCATTCTCTTTAAAAAAAGGTCAAGGATCTCATTGTTTATTTTATCAATCTGTGCTCTGCACTCGTTAAGGTCCATACTGTTCATCTCCAAAATTAAAGTAAAAGGTCAGCTATGGCAATGGCCGCCGCAGACTCTACGCAAGGAAGAGCGCGGGGAACAATGCAGGGGT
>JAFQRU010000054.1 GCA_017409915.1 Clostridia bacterium | reverse complement strand
TTCAAATAGGATCCAGATAGTTGCAAATGACCTTGAAATCGGAATTGAATCTTCCTTCGAAGCTGATGTTAAAGAGGAAGGACAAGTTGTTATAAACGCAAAAATGTTTATGAATATTATTAAAAATTTATCTTCTGATATGGTTAGCATTGAAGTTGGAGATAAATTTTTAACAACTATTAAAAGCGGAAATGCAAAATTTGAAATTATGGGTCTTAATCCATCTGAATTTCCTGAGCTTCCTATAATTAATCACGATTATAGTATTTCAATAAGAAAAAATATGCTCAGAGATATGATAAACAGAACAGTTTTCTCTGTTTATAAAAAGGATGACCGTCCTGTTCTTCGCGGTTGTTTAATGGAAATTGATAAAAAAGAGATAAAAATGGTTGCTCTTGACGGCTATCGTCTTGCATACCGTAAATATGAAATTGAAGAAGAATGTGAAAAGAAAAAGTTTATTATTCCTGAAAAGGCACTACTTGAACTTTCTAAACTTTTAAAAGATGAAGATGAAAAAATTCTTATAAATTCAACTTCAAAACATGCTGTTTTCATTGATGAAAATTATAAGCTTGTTACTCGCTTAATTGAAGGAGAATATATGAATTATGAGGCTCTCATAAATCGAGACTTTCCTTATAATATTGAATGTCCTGTATCTGAGCTTATGAGCTCGGTTTACAGAGCATCTTTAATTGTTATAAATGATATAACAAAATGCCCTGTTAAAATACATATCGGCGGAGATAACATAAATGTTTCATGCGAAACAGCTCTTGGTTTTGTTGATGATAATATTAATGTTTCAACCGGCGATGAAGATATTATTATGGGCTTTAACAGCAGCTTTATTTTAGAGGCGCTCAGAGCTTGTGACGAAGAAAAAGTTATGCTTAAACTTAAAGGAAGTAAAGAACCTTTAATTATTGCGCCTGTTGATAATGAAGATTTTATTTATTTAGTTCTTCCTGTTAAAATATGATAGTTAAAAATATAAATCTTAAAAATTTTCGTAATTATGAAAACGAAAAAATTGAGTTTTCTCCATCAGTTAATGTAATTTACGGGAAAAATGCTCAGGGAAAAACAAATATTTTAGAGGGAATATATCTTTTTTCAATGGGTAAGTCAAACAGGACTTATCACGATGAAGAACTTATAAAATTCGGCGAAAATGAAGCCAATTTAAAGATGGATTTTATAGGGGGAAAAAGAGAAATTTCAGCTGAAATAATTATTAAAAAAAATAATAAAAAGCGCGTTTTTATAAATGAAATTCCGGTTAAGAAAAACAGCGATTTGGTTGGAAAATTCAATGTTTGCTATTTTGGGCCTGAATGTATGAACATTATAAAAAGCGGACCATCTGCAAGACGAAAAAATCTTGATATTTTAATAAGTCAGCTTCGTAAAAATTATTTTTCATATCTTAGTGAATATAAAAAGGCGATTGAAAGCAAAACAGCGCTTCTTAAAAACGAAATAGTTGATAAAATCACTCTTGATATTTTAAATGATAAGCTTATTTCTTTGTGTTTTGAGATTATAAAATATAGATTTTTATATATTAAAAAAATTGAAGAAATTGCAAAAAAAATTCAACTTGAAATATCAAAAGAAAAAGAAAATATTGAAATAAAATATAGCAGTAATTTCGGCATTATTGAAGAATTTGATGATGAAAAAATAAAGCAGAAAATTAAAGAAAAATTTGAATCAAATTATAAAAAAGAAGTCTTTTTAAAAGAAATTTTTATCGGCTGTCACAGAGATGATATTGAATATTTTATAAATGGCAAAAATGTTAAAACTTTTGGCTCATCAGGACAGCAAAAAACAGTTGCTTTGGTTCAAAAAATTGCGGAAGTTTATCTTATCTATGAAGAAATCGGAGAATATCCGGTTCTGCTTCTGGATGATATAATGAGTGAGCTTGACGAAGAAAGACAAAGCTATATAATTTCAAAAATAAAGGATATGCAGATTATAATAACCTGCACCGATGCGGAAAAATTTAAAAATTTAGATGCGAAAGAAATAAAAATCCAAGAAGGAAGGGCATTATAATGTATCTTCATTTAGGTCGTGACACGGTTGTTAACACCGACGATATAATTGCAATGATGGACCTTGAAAGCTCGTCAATTTCAAAATACAGTAAAGAATTTCTTAAAATTTCCACAGAAGAAGGGTTTGTTAAAAATGTTTCTGAGGAAATTCCAAAATCCTTTATAATTTGCGAAAAAGACGGCCAATCGGTTATTTATATTACAAATATTTCAACAAAGGCTCTTTCCGGCAGAGTTCGGAAGAAACTTAGTTATCTATAATTGAAAGGAGATCAAAAAAATGGCGGAAAATATGACAAATATTCCTGAAGAAGTTAAATATGACGAGAGTCAGATTCAGGTCTTAGAAGGTCTTGAAGCGGTTAGAAAAAGGCCTGGTATGTATATCGGGTCAACATCATCCCGTGGTCTTCATCATTTGGTTTATGAAATTGTGGATAACTCTATTGACGAAGCTTTGGCCGGATATTGTAAAAATATAACAGTTACCATTGAAAAGGATAATTCCATAACCGTAACAGATGATGGCCGTGGTATCCCTGTTGGTATTCAACAACAAACAGGTCTTCCTGCGGTTGAAGTTGTTTTCACAGTTCTCCATGCCGGCGGTAAATTCGGCGGCGGCGGATATAAAGTGTCAGGCGGTCTTCACGGCGTTGGTGCGTCCGTTGTTAATGCTTTATCCGAAAGCCTTGAGGTTGAAATTTATGACGGTCAGCATATTTATAAGCAGGAATATCGCCGTGGCGAAAAGCAGTATGACGTTAAAGTTATAGGCGACACCGATAAAACAGGAACAAAGGTTCATTTTAAGCCGGACGGCGAGATTTTTGAAGATACAGAATATGATTATTCAATTCTTTTAAACAGACTTCGTGAACAGGCGTTCTTAAATGCGGGAGTTTGCATAATTTTAAAGGATGACCGTGTGGAAGATAAAGAAGAAACTCTTTGCTATGAGGGTGGTATCAAGGAATTTGTTACTTACCAGAATAGAAATAAAGAGGCAATTCACAGCGAAGTTATCTATGTAAACACAGTTCGCGAAAATTCTGAAGCTGAAATTGCTCTTCAATATAACGACGGTTATACAGAAGATTTAATAAGCTTTGCAAATAATATTAATACAACTGAGGGCGGAACTCACGAAACAGGCTTTAAAGCAGCTCTTACAAAAGTTTTAAATGACTACGCGAGAAAATATAAATACTTAAAAGAAAATGATAAAAATCTCAGCGGTGAAGATACCCGTGAAGGTCTTACCTGTATTATTAGTGTTAAAGTTACAGAGGCACAGTTTGAGGGCCAGACAAAGACAAAGCTCGGCAACAGCGAAATGAGAAATATCGTTGAAAAAATGGTAAACGAAAAGCTTACAGAGTTTATGGAAGAAAACCCTGCAATTGCTAAGATTATTATCGAAAAAGCGCTTACTGCATCCCGTGCAAGAGAAGCGGCAAAGAGAGCAAGAGAAAATACCAGAAGAAAGAGCGCCCTTGATAGCGCAAGACTTCCTGGTAAGCTTGCGGATTGTTCTTCAAGAGATAATCAGTATACAGAAATTTATATCGTCGAGGGTGATTCTGCGGGCGGTTCTGCAAAAGAAGGACGCGACCGTAGATATCAGGCAATCCTTCCTCTTTGGGGTAAGATGCTCAATGTTGAAAAGGCAAGAGTTGATAAGGTTTATTCTAACGAAAAACTTCTTCCTGTTATAACGGCTCTCGGAACAGGCGTTGGCGAAGACCTTGACCTTTCCAAAATCCGTTACGGAAAAGTTATTATTATGGCCGATGCCGATGTTGACGGTGCTCATATCAGAACACTTCTTTTAACATTCTTCTTCAGATTTATGAGACCACTCATTGAAAACGGACACATCTATCTTGCGCAACCGCCTCTTTATAAAATTTCAAAGGGTAAAAAGCATAAATATGCATATAACGAAGAACAGCTTAAAGAGGCTCTGGAAGAAATTCCGGAAGGATATGTTCAGAGATATAAGGGTCTTGGTGAAATGAACCCTGAACAGCTCTGGGAAACAACAATGGACCCTGAAAGACGAGTTATGCTTAAAGTTGAGCTTGACGACGCAAGACGCGCCGACGAAATCTTCACAATTTTAATGGGTGAAAAGGTTGAGCCTCGTCGTAAGTTTATTGAAGAAAACTCAAATAATGTTGTAAACCTTGATATATAACAAAAAAGAGCAGATTATCTGCTCTTTTTTGGTTATGGAGTATAATTTTTGTTCCTTTCGGAACGATTGGAAAGTGAGCGTGAGGTGGGAAGATGCGAAGTGTAAACAAAAAGAAAGAAAAGTTAAGTAAAGTAATAAAAAATAAACAAATTCTTAAAAGGAAGCGCCTCTCCTCACCTGACAAATTCATTTTAACACACAAAGTGTCCCATAAAAAGGACAAATAGACAAAAAAAAAGAAAATTTTAAAAAATAAAAACGACAAGAACTTAATCTTGTCGTTTTTGGTGCCGGTGATCGGGGTCGAACCGATACGGTATTTCTACCACAGGATTTTGAGTCCAGCGCGTCTGCCAATTCCACCACACCGGCTAATGCAAAATCTATTCTAACACACAAATGTGTTTTTTGCAAGTCTTTTTTTAAATATTAAATAAATCCCCCTGGCAAAAGTCATTATCTGCCATATATTTATCAATTCCGCCCAAAACTTTGATTTTGTCAATGCTCCATCTTGGGGCAATAAGATTTTCCTTTGAGCCGTCTCCCGTTATTCTCTCAATAACGGTCTCTTTCGGGAGATAGCGGAGTTGATTACAGACGGTTTCAATATAATCCTCGTATGTCATAGGGGTAATTATCCCCTTTTCAAGCTCTTTTTCCATAACAGTATTTTTCATAATATGAAGAAGATGAATTTTAACGCCGTCAGGACGGAGTTTCCCTAAGACCTTGGCGGTATTTATCATATCTTCCTTTGTTTCGTCGTAAAGGCCGTTTATAATATGAACAGAGACTCTTATCCCTGCCTCTTTCAGACGGAAAAAGGCATCACGAAAGGCATCAAAATTATGCCCTCGGTTGCATTTTTCTGCTGTTTTGTCTGAAACAGTTTGAAGGCCAAGCTCAACAGAAAGAAAAGTTCTTTCGGAAAGCTCTTTAAGATAGTCTATCTTCTCTTTTTCAAGGCAGTCGCTTCGGGTTGCGATGCTTATGCCAACAACAGAGGGAAAAGATAATGCTTCTTCATACTTTTCTTTTAAAATTTCAAGAGGGGCATAGGTGTTTGAATGTGCCTGAAAATAGGCAATTAAAGGAGTTTCTCCAAATTTTTTGAAAATACGCTCCTCTTCCCTTTTCATCTGAGCGGTTATGCTTCCTTTTTCGGTAAATTCCGAGGCTCCGCTAGTGCAGTAAGTGCATCCGCCAATGGCGCATCTCCCGTCAATGTTAGGGCAGGAAAAACCTGCATCCAAAGAGGCACGCATAACCCGTTTTCCAAATTTATTTTGAAGATAATAATTCAGGGTGTGATAACGCTTGTTATCGCTTGAATATAAAAAGGGACTTTCAGGCATTTCTCTGGCTGTCAAGATAGGACTGCAAGATAAAGGCGGCAGCAATTTTGTCAACGCTGTCCTTCCTCTTTTGCCCTCTGACATTGGTTTCGTTCATAAGATTGTGGGCAGAAACGGTCGTGAGTCTTTCATCCCATAAAATAACGGGAACATCGGTTAAGGCGCGAAGTTCCTTTGCAAATCTTTGGGACTTCTTACCCCTGTCTCCCACGGTGCCGTTCATATTCTTCGGAAAGCCAAGAACAATTTTATCCGCATGGAGTTCTTCTAAAAGTTCGATAGCGCGAAGAACTACCTTTTTCATATTTTTTTCTTTAAAAGTTTCCACGGTTGACGCCATAATTTCCAGCGAATCGCTTATGGCAAACCCTGTTCGGCTGTCCCCGAAATCTATTCCTAAAACCATTTTTATCCCCCTGAAAAAATCTTTTTTTATAATTTTATCATAAAATATTATATTATGCAAGTTGTTGATAAATTAAAAACTAATAATGGGGAAAATGGCAGTTTTTCTTTTAAATTGGAATAATTTCCTGTGGACAACCCTGTGGATTGTGGGAATTAAAACCCTTTTTTTATAAGATAGGGAAAATCGTTGACTTTTATGGTAAGTGGTGGTAACATTAAAGAAGTGTGATAAATTAAAGGGCGTGTGATTATGAGTAGACGAAATATTGATATTTTAGGCGGATCGGTTTTTAAAAACATGCTCCTTTTCGCCTTTCCTATTATATTAACAGGTTTTCTTCAGCTTTTATACAATGCGGCAGACATTGTAGTTGTGGGAAGATACGCAGGGGAAAACTCCCTTGCGGCTGTTGGGGCAACCACTTCTATTACAAATCTTCTTATAACTTTATTCATAGGTCTTTCTGTAGGAACAAATGTCCTTGTTGCCCAGTTTAAAGGGCAAAGAACCGAAAACGGAAGCGAACTTGTTAAAAAATGTGTTCACACATCAGTTGTTATTGCGGTTTTGGGTGGAATTTTTCTTACAGTGGTTGGAGTGAGCCTTTCACACTATCTTCTCAAGATGATGGATACTCCAAAGGAGATTATAGACGAAGCGGCACTTTATATGTCAATAATATTTTTTGGAATGCCTGCATCTCTTCTTTATAATTTTGGCTCAGCAATACTCAGAGCATCAGGAGATACAAAAAGTCCTCTTGTTTATGCCTCAATAAGCGGAATTATCAATGTTATTCTCAATTTGTTTTTCGTAGTAGGTTTTAAAATGGGAGCAGCGGGAGTAGGTCTTGCCACAATTATTTCCCAGTATCTCTCCGCATGGCTGACGGTGGGATGCCTGATGAAAGAAAATTCTGATATTAAGCTTTCTTTAAAGGAGCTTAAAGTGGATGTGAAAATGCTTAGAAGAATTGCGGGAAATGGTATTCCTTCAGGAGTCAGCGGGGTTATTTTCGGTCTTTCAAATGTTATTATTCAGTCCACCATAAATGGTTTTGGAGCAATAGTTGTTGCGGGAAACAGTGCGGCGGCAAACATAGAGGGTTTTGCTTATATAGTTATGAATGCCTTTTCGCCAACTCTTTCCACCTTTGTGGGACAGGCTTTTGGGGCAGGAAATGCAAAAAGAATGAAAAAGAGCATATACACAGGCTGTTTGCAGGTGGTTATTATAGGGCTGACTATAAGCTTTTTAATTCTTTCCTTCAGAGAACCTCTTTTAAATATATATGCCCCCGGGAAAAGTGCGGTTATAGAGCAGGGAGCAAAAAGAATGATGATAATGCTTTCAGGCTACTTCCTCTGCGGACTTCAAGATGCTTTAGTTGGCGCTCTTCGGGGAATGGGCTCGTCCATAATTCCGACCCTTGCAACGATTATTGGCATCTGTGGAATGAGGCTTAGCTGGATTTATACTGTTTTTGCAAAATATAAGACCCTGGAAAGTCTGTATATTTCCTACCCTTTATCCTGGCTTGTAACGGATATTGCTCTGGCTGTTTTTATGATTTTTGTAACACGAAAAGTTATCAGAAGCTTCGGCACTGCTAAGGAATAAGAGGTTGACAAAATCCGCAAAATTTTATATTATAATAGTATAGTTGTTTTTTGTAAGGAGTTTTTTATGAAGAGAAAAGTTTCGGATTCGGTTATCAACCGTCTTCCAAGATACTATCGCTATTTAGGGGAGCTTATTTCCTCAGGCTGCGGAAGAATTTCCTCAAAGGCCCTAAGCGAGAAAATGAACATAACTGCATCTCAGATTCGTCAGGATTTAAACTGCTTCGGTGGATTCGGCCAGCAGGGATACGGCTATAATGTTAACAATCTCTATGATGAAATCGGGAAAATTTTAGGCATAAATAAAAAGAAGACTGCAATTTTGGTGGGCGCGGGAAATATGGGGAAAGCCCTTGTCCTTAATACCAATTTTGAAAAAAGAGGCTTCTCTTTAAAGGGTGTTTTCGATGCCGACAAAGAAAAAATCGGTACAACAGTCGGGGACTATGAAATTTTAGACTATGCAGGCATTGAAGATTTTATAAAAGAAAACAATATTGAGATGGCAATAATTACAGTAAGCAAAGCAAGTGTTAATCAGGTTGCAAACGAGCTTGAAGAAATGGGAATTAAAGGCTTTTTGAACTTCTCCTATGCCGAGCTTAACACATCCGACCATATTGCCGTTGAAAACATCCATTTAAGCGACAGTTTAATGCGTCTTTCCTATAAAATGGCCGAAAAAGAGGCAGAATGTTAAATCTCAGCCTCTAAAAAAAGGATATCCTTTTTCAAAAATTAAAAATTCGCAAAAAAAGAGGATTTTTACCCTTTGTGTCGAAATACATAAAGGAGAAATCCTTTTTTGTATGTAATAAAAAAGATATAGATAGGAGAAGAAAAAATGGACGAGAAAAATCAGGAAAATATGTTTGATTTATCAAAGCTTAATGTTATTCCCGTTGACCTTGAAAAGGAAATGAAGACGGCTTATATCGACTATTCAATGTCGGTTATCGCTGGCCGTGCTCTTCCTGATGTAAGGGACGGCTTAAAGCCTGTTCATCGCCGTATTTTATACGCGATGTATGAAGACGGACTTTACCCCACAAAAGAATACAGAAAGAGTGCGACTACCGTTGGTAATGTGCTTGGTAGATACCATCCGCACGGCGACGCATCTGTTTATGATGCAATGGTTCGTATGGCGCAAAGCTTCTCAATGAGATACCCAACCGTTGATGGCCAGGGTAACTTCGGGTCTGTTGACGGCGACCCTGCTGCGGCATATAGATACACAGAAGCGAGAATGTCAAAAATCGCTATGCATCTTCTTTCCAACATTGAAAAGGACACTGTAAATTTTGTTCCTAACTTTGATGAAAGATTAAAGGAGCCTGAGGTTCTTCCGTCCCGTTTCCCTAACCTTTTGGTTAACGGCTCAAACGGTATCGCCGTTGGTATGGCAACAAACATTCCGCCTCATAATTTAACTGAGGTTATAAACGGAATTATTGCGGTTATTGATAACCCTGAAATCACTATTGACGAACTTATGGAGCATATTAAAGGCCCAGATTTCCCGACAGGGGGAATGATTATGGGCGTTAACTCCATTCGCGAGGCTTACAGAACAGGAAGGTCAAAGCTGAAAGTTCGTGCAAGAGCCGAAATTGAGACAAACAAAAACGGTCAGGAGAGAATTGTTATAACCGAAATTCCTTATATGGTTAACAAGGCTCGTCTTATCGAGAGAATTGCAGAGCTTGTTCACGAAAAGAGAATTGAGGGAATTTCCGACCTCCGTGACGAATCCGACAGAGACGGTCTCCGCGTTGTTGTTGAGGTTAAGTCTTCTGCCAACGCCACAATCGTTTTAAATCAGCTTTATAAATATACCGAAATGGAATCAACCTTCGGTGTTATTATGCTTGCTCTTGTTAATAAAATAGAGCCGAAAATCTTAAACCTCCGTCAGATTTTGGACGAATATATCTCTTTCCAGAAAGAGGTTATCGTTCGCAGAACAAAGTTTGACAAAGGTAAGGCTGAGGCAAGAGCTCATATCTTAGAGGGCCTTCGAATTGCTCTTGATAACATTGACGAAATCATTGCAATTATCAGAAGCAGTTATAATGATGCTCAGGAAAAACTTATGGACCGTTTTGATTTAAGCGAAATCCAGTCCCAGGCAATTCTTGATATGCGTCTTGCAAGATTACAAGGCTTAGAGCGTGAAAAGATTGATAACGAATATGCTGAGCTTATGGCCCTTATAAAAGACCTTACAGATATTCTTGCAAATGAACACAGAGTTTATGAAATTATCAAAACAGAAATTGCTGAAATCCGAGACAAGTTTGGCGACGAGAGAAAGACCTCTATTGAGCCAGCTCTTGACGATATTGACATTGAAGACCTTATTGAAGAAGAGGACAATGTTATAACAATGACCCATGAGGGTTATATCAAGCGTCTTGCGGCAGATACTTATAAGAGCCAGAGACGAGGCGGACGAGGCATTATCGGTATGCAGACCAAGGAAGAGGACTTTGTTGAGAAGATGTTTGTTTCCTCAACTCACGCTCATATTCTTTTCTTCACTAACACAGGAAGAATGTATCGAATCAAGGCATATGAAATTCCTGAATGCGGAAGAACTGCAAAGGGTACACCGATTGTTAACCTTATTCCTCTTGAATCAGGGGAGAAAATCTCTGCAACAATCCCTGTAAGAGAATATGAAGAGGGCAAGTATCTCATTATGGCAACCCGCCAGGGCGTTATCAAAAAGACCGACCTTATGGAATATGAAAATGCTCCAAAAGCTGGTAAGATTGCTATCCGTCTTGACGATGGCGACCAGCTTATCAAGGTTGAAATGACCGACGGAAATGCCGACATCTTCCTCGGAACATATCTTGGTAAGATGATAAGATTTAACGAATCTGACGCAAGACCTATGGGCAGAGTTTCCCGCGGTGTTCGAGGCATTAATCTTGAAGAGGGCGACTATGTTGTTGGTATGAGTGTTAACCGTGAGGGCGGAAAAGTCCTTGTTATCTCCGAAAACGGTTTCGGAAAGAGAACTGAAATGGATGAATATAAAATTCAGACCCGTGGCGGTAAAGGAACAACAACATATAAGATTAGCGAGCAGACAGGTAATGTTTCAGGATTCAGCGTTGTTACAGAAAAAGACGATATTATTTTAATCACTTCCGAGGGTATTGTTATCCGTATGGGCAGTGAAGAAATAAGCACCTTCGGCAGAGTTACAAAGGGCGTAAGACTTATGCGCCTTGGAGAAGGGGTCAAGATTGTTTCCGGCTCCGAAATCGCAAAGGAACAGGACGCTGACGAGGAAGCTGAGGGCGAAACAACTGCACCTGAGGAAACCCAGGAATAAGGCGGTGGGAAAATGAGCAAAGCAGATGAAATTTTCAAGGCCATGTGCCGTGATATAATTGAAAACGGCTTTTCAGATGAAGGGCAAGCTGTCCGTCCTCATTGGGAGGACGGCACCCCTGCCCACACTATTAAAAAGTTCGGCGTTGTTAACAGATATGATTTAAGCGAGGAGTTCCCGATTTTAACTCTCCGCCCGACCTATCTTAAAAGCGCCATCGATGAGCTTTTATGGATATGGCAGAAAAAATCCAACAATGTTAAGGATTTAAGCAGTCATATCTGGGACAGCTGGGCAGATGAAAACGGCTCAATCGGTAAGGCCTATGGCTATCAGATGGGGGTTAAGCATAAGTATAAAGAGGGCGAATTCGACCAGGTTGACAGAGTTCTCTATGACTTAAAGCATAACCCGTACAGCCGAAGAATTATGACAAATATTTATGTTCATTCCGATTTATCCGAAATGAATCTTTATCCTTGTGCATATAGTATGACCTTTAATGTAACTGGGAATAAGCTCAACGGAATTTTAAATCAGCGGTCTCAGGATATTCTGGCGGCAAACAACTGGAATGTATGTCAGTATGCAATTCTTCTCATTATGTTTGCACAGGTAAGCGGTTTTGAGGTAGGCGAACTTGTCCATGTTATAGCGGACGCTCATATTTACGACAGACATATTCCAGTTATAAAGGAAATGATAGAGCGCCCAACATTCCCAGCTCCAAAGCTTATCGTAAACCCTGATATTAAGAATTTTTATGACTTTACTCCTGATGATTTCACTTTGGAAAATTATCAGAAAAACGAACAAATCAAAAATATTCCTGTCGCTATTTAGGGGATGAATAAAAAAACAACCCGAACACGCATAAATGCGCTATGAACAAATCTTCGTCTCTCGCAGTATCTTCATACGGCGTCGGCCTTGATTTGTCCATTCGGAATGTTTTTTCGCTTCATCAAAAAGCGAAAAAGGGTTTATAAGGAGACTCAATTATATGAATATGATAGTTGCTGCGGATTTGCAGTGGGGAATCGGAAAAAACGGGGATTTGCTTGACAATATCCCTGAGGATATGAAGTTTTTCCGTGAAAAAACTATGGGGAAAGTGGTTATTATGGGTGGAGTGACATTCCTCTCCCTTCCAAACCAGCAACCCCTCAAAAACAGAACAAATATAATCCTCTCCGATGACGGGAGCGTAACCCATCCTGATGCAATTTGCTTTAAGGATTTGGACGAGGCAGTTAATTTTGCCAAAGCGAATTATAAAGATGAGGATATCTTCTTTATCGGCGGGGCAAGTATTTATAATCAGTGTATAAAATACATTGATACGGCGTATATAACCATTATAGACAAGGTTTATGATGCCGACAGATTTATACCGAATTTTAACGAACTTCCTGACTGGCATATTGCCGAGGAGGAAATGGTTAAAACTGAAAAAGGGATTTATATTACCTTTACAAAATATATTAAAAACTAATCTGATGCCCTGCATTTTGCAGGGCATTTAGAAAAAGAAAGGAGCGGTAAATATGAAAATAGTTATGACAGATTGCCAGACAATAACACAGGGCGACCTTGATTTATCTCCTTTTGATGCCCTTGGGGAAGTGGTTAAATATAACCTCACTCCAAAGGACAAAATTCACGAAAGAATTATGGATGCCGACGCGGTCCTTTGCAACAAAACCGTTCTTAATGAGGAAAACCTTAAAGGAACAAAAGTTAAGTATATAGGACTTTTCGCAACGGGGTATAATAATATAGACACACAGTATTGCAAGGAAAACGGAATAACCGTTTGCAACGCAGGGTCATATTCAACCGAGGCGGTGGCTCAGCACACTTTTGCTTTTATTCTGAATTATTATAACAGAGTGGCAGAATATACGAACTTTGTTAAAGAGGGCGGCTGGAAAAAAAGCGAGACCTTTTCTCCTTTCGTTTTCCCTCTTTCTGAGCTTAAAGACAAAACCATAGGAATTGTTGGTTTTGGAAAAATCGGCCAGGAAGTTGCAAAAATCGCAAAGGCCTTTTCAATGAATGTTTTAGCCTACGCAAGAACAAAAAGAGATGTGGAGGGGGTTTCTTTTGTAAGTCTTGATGAGCTTATAAAAAACAGCCATATCGTAACTGTTCACTGCCCACTCAACCGCGACTCCGAGAAAATGTTTGACTATGAAATGTTTAAGAAAATGAGGAGCGACGCCCTCTTTATAAACACCGCAAGAGGCGGAGTTATGGTTGAAGAGGACCTTATCCGTGCCTTAAACGAAGAAATTATCGCAGGGGCAGGGATTGATGTTTTAGAGGAAGAGCCTATGAACATAAGCTCAACTCTTCCCGAAGCGAAAAATATAATGATAACCCCTCATATTGCCTGGGCACCTATGGAAACAAGAAATCGTGTTGTGGCCGTGGCAAGCACAAACCTTAAAAACTACATAGAGGGACATCCAACAAATGTTGTAAACTTATAGGAGGACAAAATGGTAGATAATAATGCACTTTTTAAAATTTCATACGGCCTTTTCGTTTTAACCGCCAGAGACGGAGAAAAGGATAACGGCTGTATTATCAATACGGCTCAGCAGGTAACAAACGCCCCAAACCGCATAAGTGTTGCTTTAAACAAGGGGAATTATACCCACGATATGATAGTTAAAACCAAAAAGTTCAATGTTTGCACTTTGACAGAGAGCGCTCCCTTTGAAATTTTTAAGCATTTCGGTTTCCAAAGCGGAAAAGATAATGAAAAGTTTGCAGGGGAGCCACTTCGGACGGAAAACGGTCTTGCCTATATCGGCGGGATTGCAAATGCCGTAATTTCAGGGGAAGTTGAGCAGATAATTGACTGCGATACCCACTCAATTTTTATTGCAAAGGTAACTGAGGCGAAGATTTTAAGCGATGAAAAATCCGTAACCTATGATTATTATTTTGCAAATATCAAGCCAAAGCCTGAGAGCGAAAAGAAAAAGGGTTATGTCTGCAAAATCTGCGGATATGTCTATGAGGGAGAGCCTCTCCCTGAGGATTTTATCTGTCCTTTATGCAAACACGGGGCAGAAGATTTTGAAAAACTTTAAAAATTTTTAAACCTCGCCAACCCTTATGGTGGCGGGGTTTTTCCGTGTTTTGAAATCTTTGGAAGCACAAAATAAGGGCAAAAAGTTTGACAAAGGGACTGAAAAATGGTATAATAAACAAAGTAAACATTTTATGAAGGAGATGACCTTTGGCATTAGGTTTTAACTTTTTTGGAGGTTCTAATGAAGAGTAAAATATTAAGTATTTTTATTATATTAGTGCTCATCTTGTCAATGAGCGCCCCTCTCGCTGTTTCTGCGTCGGGGTTTTATGGAACGACAACCGCTTCTCTTTTAAATGTCAGAGCTTCAAACAGCACTGATTCTCAGATTTTGACTCAGCTTTATTGCGGAACAAATGTATCCGTTAACTGGACACAGCCGGGCTGGGCAAACATCACAACCTATGAAGGCGTAAGCGGATATGTTTCCCTTGACTACATAAAGATTGTTGAAGGCGCCCTCCTTGCAAGAGAGGCAAGCACACAGACAAAGGGACAAGCTGTCCTTGAAATTGCAAAGAAATATCTTGGTCTTCCATACCGTTACGGCGGAAATTCCCCACAGACGGGCTTTGATTGCAGCGGATTTACCAAATATGTTTATGAACAGATGGGTGTTTCTTTAAATCGTGTTGCGGCAGACCAGATGTCAAACGGAATCTGGGTTGATCCAAGCGCCCTCCAAGTTGGAGATATTATCGGATTTTATAATTCTTCCGGGTATATAAGCCATGTTGGTATATATGCGGGAAACGGAATGATGATTCACTCTCCTCAGACAGGGGATGTTATCAAATATGAAAGCGTTGTTTCAGGCAACTATGGTGCCCGAGGCAAACATTGCAGAAGAATTTTCTATTAAAATAAAGCGCCGAAAAGGCGCTTTTTTTGGAGGAAGAAATGGAACTTAGAGATTTTGACAAGCAGATTTCGTCAAATGAACTGAAAAATGTCTATTTTCTTTATGGGGACGAGCAGTTTCTAATCGAAAGCCGTCTTAAAACCATTAAGAAAAAGCTTGTTGACCCCTCTTTTGAGGACTTCAACTTTGCCCTCTATAACGGAAAAGATAACGAGATAAGCGATATTTTGGCAAGCGCCGTGTCCTTTCCCGTTATGGCGGAGAGAAAGCTTGTTGTTCTTAAAAATACGGGCTTTTTAAACAATGCCAAATCAAGAGAGTTCCAGGAGATAAAGGAATTTTTAAAGGATGTCCCTGAGCATTTGTGTATGATTATCGCAGAGGACGGCTTTGAAAAGAAAAAGGAAAACAATATAAGATTTATTGAGGAGCTTGGCGGAATAATAAGGTTTGATTTTATGCCTCAGGCTCAGGTTGAAAAATGGCTTGAAAAACTTTTTGAGAAAGAAGAAAAAAGCATTTACCCCAAAGAAGTAACTGCCATTATAAAGCGCTGTGGAGGAAGCCTTGGAAATATTCATCAGGAATATTTAAAGCTTATTTCCTATATGGGAGAGCGGACAAAGGTTACCGCAGAGGATGTTGAGGCGGTTGTCTTAAAATCTTTGGATGTTGCCATTTATGATTTGATTGATAACATTATAAACAACGAACCTCAAAAGGCAATGGAGGCTTATAAAGAACTTCTGGAACACAAGACGGAGCCAATTGCCATAATCAGCGCAATTGCGTCAAAGCTTTCCGACCTTTTGGCAGCAAAGATGCTTTCCTCCGAGGGCGTTCCACCTATGGAAATGGGGAAATATTTAGAATGTCTTCCTCAGGAGTGGCTTATTAAGAAAACAATTTCCCAAAGCAAGCGTTTTGGAGAAAAATATTTAAGAAGAATGGTTAAAAGCGCCCTCTCTTATGATTTAAAAGCAAAGACGGGGCTTATGGACAAAGAAATTGCTCTTCAACTTTTAATTGCAGATTTAGTAAAATAAAGAAAAGGCAGAAACGAAAAGGTTTCTGCTTTTTATTTTAAATCTTCTATTGACACAAAATGGGTAAAATAGTATAATTATAGTGTACTTTTTGGGAATAAAATTCTTTTAGATAAAGGAGATAAGAAAATGGACTTAAAGTTAAGAGAAAAAAGCGAATGTAAATTTGACGCGGTGTCTTTGGGCGAAGTTATGCTCAGACTTGACCCGGGCGAAGGCAGAATCAGAACTGCAAGAAGCTTTCGTGCCTGGGAAGGTGGCGGAGAATATAATGTTATCCGCGGTCTTCATAAATGTTTCAGAATGAATACTGCTGTAATAACTGCTTTTGCTGAAAATGAAGTTGGATATTTAATGGAAGATTTCATTGAGCAGGGCGGAGTTGACACATCCTTAATCAAATGGATGAAGACTGACGGTATCGGAAGAATTTGCCGTAACGGTCTTAACTTTACAGAAAGAGGGTACGGTATCCGTGGCGCAGTTGGATGCTCTGACAGAGCAAACACAGCTATTTCAAAGGCAACGCCACAGGATTTTGATTTTGACTATATTTTCGGAACCCTCGGCGTAAGATGGTTACATACAGGCGGTATCTATGCTGCTCTTTCCGAACAGTCCTGCGAAACTGTTATCGCTGCGGTTAAGGCTGCTAAAAAATACGGCACAATCGTTTCTTATGACCTTAACTACCGTCCTTCTATGTGGAGCGCAATCGGCGGTCTTGAAAAAGCTCAGGAAGTAAACAAAGAAATCGCAAAATATGTCGATGTTATGATTGGTAACGAAGAAGACTTTACTGCTTGTCTTGGTCTCCAAGTTGAGGGAAATGACGAAAACTTAAAGGAACTCAACCTTGACGGATATAAGAAGATGATTGCTGAGGCGGCAAAGCAGTATCCTAACTTCAAGGTTATCGCAACAACTCTCCGTGAGGTTAAAACTGCAACAGTTAACGATTGGAGCGCAATCTGCTATGCAGACGGAACTGTTTATAAGGCAAAGGACTATAAAGGTCTTGAAATTATGGACAGAGTTGGTGGTGGCGACTCCTTTGCATCAGGCTTAATCTACGGTCTTATGACAACAGATGACCCTGAGCTTGCTGTAAACTACGGCGCGGCACACGGCGCACTCGCTATGACAACTCCCGGCGATACCACAATGGCTAACAAGAAAGAAGTTGAAGCTATTATGGGTGGTGCAGGAGCGAGAGTTCAGAGATAATTTGACAAAAAGAATAAGGACTTTGCAAAAGCAAAGTCCTTTTTGTTTTAAACTTCAACAATTTCCTCTTCTTCCTCAGGGGGAACTTCTTCTCCCTCCATCTCTATATCTGACGGAGTGGTGGAAGCGGATTCGGAAAGCTCCAAAAGGTTTTCAGGTGGAGTATTTTTATCTGATGGGTTTACCAAAACAATATTCGGGGTTGCATGGTAGAGACTCTTTGTAAGATTTTCTCTTGCAACCTCTTTGTTATCCTGATAAACAATTCTTACGGAGGAAACGGCATAGCCTTTTGCTCCCGAGGTTGTTTTCTTATATCCAACAGGAACAGTTTCGTCCTCTTCCACTTCGGTTGTCGGCTCGAAAACTTTTGTTGTAGCGTTGGAGACAACCACTTTTTGCCCCTCTACGGGAGTTCCGATAATATCGCATTTTATACTTCCGCCACGAATGGTTGCGGAAATTTTAATTGGGTGGTCGGTGTTATTTTTAAACACAAAATCGATAGCGCCTTCGGCAATTGTTGCATCTTGCCCCGGAGGCATATAGCTTACAGGGAGAGAATGGGAAACTCTTTCCACGATTTCAAGGTTTGCATATAAAACTGCGCTATATAGCGTTGATGAGGTCTGGCAAACACCACCGCCAAGGCCTTGCTCAACCTTGTTATTTATATAAACTCCTGCGACTTTGAAGCCGTTTTCGCTTGTTCTCGGGCCGACCGTTTTGTCGTAAGAGAAGGTCTCTCCCGGAAGTAAAGTAACTCCGTCAATACGGGATGCGGAGAGAGCCACATTTGCAGAGCGGGAATAGTTGCTGGCTGTAAAATAACTGGTCCAGCTTCCCATAACTCCGCTGAAAAGGGCTTTTTCAAGGTCTTCTTTGGTTACCTTTGCAGGAACAATTTCTGCATCAATACTGATTTCTTCCTCTTTTTTAGAAAGGGCTTGCCTTAAAACCTCTTTGTTAATGGAAACCTGAGGCTTGTCTGGGACAATTATAATTTCGCCATCTTCGTTTCTTTCATAATAAGCATCTTTTGGCGGGGCAGAAAGTTCTTCGTAAAGAGTTTCAAGATTAAAAGGCTCTCCGCGGCTTGCAGAAAAAGTAAGCTCGATGGCGTCCTTTGGACGGTTTTTAAGATACTGCCCTAATTTTTCTTCGATAACGGCTCTGTTTACCTTAATTCCGTTATGCTCGTTTTTAAGAATAAGTTTGCCGTCTTTCGCCTCGTAAGTTGCGTTGGATGGCTCTTTTTCGTAATCCTTTGCAAAGTCGGAAATTAAAGAATCAAGCTCCTTTTTGTTATAGGAAACGCCTGTGCTCACCTGAGTTTCTCCGAAAAAGCTTTTTATAAAAGCGGAAGATTTCTGGAAAAAGCCTTGTTCATCCCGATTTCCAAAAGCGCTTTTTGCGGTTTTTTCCGCACTGAAAGCGACACTGATTTCTTCTGACGGAACAGAAAGAAGGTTTCCCTTTGCAGAAAAGCTGATTTTCTCAGGAAGAGAATAGGTCGAAGAAATTTCTTCGCATTTTTCGAGTAGCTCTCCATAGGAAAGACCGCTTACCAAGACACCGTCGACATAGGTGTTAGGATAGGTCTTGTCATAGTTTCCTGCATAGGCAAAAAGAAAAGCGACGCACAATATTAAAACGGTTAAAACAATAATAAGAGAAAGCTTCTTTTTGTTTATAACCGAAGATTTTTCCTGATTGTTAGATGGATTTTCGCTCATTTTAAAGACCATCCTCCTCAAAATCCAATTAATATATATTATACACCAAACTGAATAAAAATCAATAGAAACATAGTAAAACCTCTCAAAATTAATTGAGAGGTTTAATTTATTAAAGAATAACTCCGAAAAGAGGAGCGATACTGCTTGCGATTATGAAATATAAAAGCACTGAGCAGGTGTCCGTAATGGTTGTAACCAATGGACCCGCCATTAAAGCAGGGTCAAGGTGGAGAAGTTTTGCTCCCATAGGAAGAAGGCATCCCAAAACCTTGGCGATTAAAACAGTTGTTATAAGAGCTACCCCTAAAACTGTCGCAAGATACATATCTCCGTCATAGGTAAAGTAAACACGAATTCCGTTAACGAGAGCCAGAATAAGACCGCAAAGAATAGCAACTGCCGCCTCTTTAAAAAGAACCTTGAAAAAGTCGCCCAGGCGGATTTCGTCAAGGGAAAGACCACGGATTACCATTGTTGCGCTCTGAGAACCGCTGTTTCCGCCCGTTCCCATAATCATAGGAATAAAAGCAACAAGAATAGGGAGCGATTTAAAAGCAGATTCATAACGGTTAATTATCATCCCCGTAAAAGTTGCGGTCAGCATAAGGAGAAGGAGCCAGACAATACGGCTTTTGGCGTGCTTAAAAGCGGAGGTTTTAAGATATTCCCCCTCGCTTGGCAAAATAGCCGCCATTCTTTCAAAGTCCTCTGTTGCCTCTTCCTGAATAACATCAAGAGCGTCATCGACAGTGATAATACCAACAAGACGGTTTTCTTTATCCACAACAGGAAGAGCAAGAAAATCGTATTTATCAAACATTTTTGCAACGACTTCTTTATCCTCATAAGTGTCAACGCAAATTATGTTGGTTTCCATAAGGTCCTCAATAATTGCATCAGAGGGGGACAAAAGAAGCTTTTTAACAGTTATAACACCTAAAAGCTGACGGCGTTGGTCTTTAACATAACAGGTATAAATTGTTTCCTTGTCAAGACCTGTTTTTCTTATCTTTTCAAAGGCCTCGGAAACAGTCATATCCTTTCTTAGGTCAACATACTCAATGGTCATCATAGACCCTGCGCTGTCGTCAGGATATTTTAAAATTTCGTTAATCTGGTGTCTTGTTTCCTGCGGAGTGTGAGCTAAAATTCTCTTAACCACATTGGCAGGCATTTCCTCAATTAAGTCAACCGTATCGTCAACATACATTTCGTCTAAGATTGCGCGAAGCTCACGGCTTGAAAATACCGAAATAAGATGCTCCTGCCCATCAGGGTCCATACAAGCAAAAACCTCTGCGGCAAGCTCCTTTGGAAGAAGCCTGAAAACTTTTGAAAGGTCGTCTTCGGAAAGTTCATCAAAAACGGACGCAATGTCAATAGGCATCATTTCGAGAAGAGTTTCTCGAAGCTTAGGAAATTTTCGTTCCTGTAAAAGTTCTTCGATTATGTCTTTAATGTTTTCGTTTTCCATTTTTCCCGACACTCCCTTTCTTAAAATTCAATAATAATATTATAATACTCCAAATTCCTTTATTTGTCAAGGGTTTTCGGCTCTTGACAAGGATTTTGCGCTATGTTAAAATTAAGTTAAAATAAAGGAGATGAATGCTTTGAATATATATAAAGATGTAACAGAGCTTATAGGAAAAACTCCCCTTATGGCTCTTGGAAAATTTGGCAAAGACCTTGGGGCAACAATCCTTGCAAAGCTCGAATTTTTCAACCCCGCAGGAAGCGTTAAAGACAGAGTGGGTCTATCTATGATAAAAGACGCCGAAGAAAAGGGACTTATAAAAGAAGGCTCTGTTATAATTGAGCCAACAAGCGGAAATACGGGGATTGGTCTTGCCTCTGTTGCGGCGGCAAGAGGTTATAGAGTTATTCTTACTATGCCCGAAACCATGAGTGTTGAAAGAAGAAATCTTCTAAAAGCTTACGGAGCGGAGATTGTTCTAACCGATGGCGCAAAAGGAATGGCGGGCGCAGTTGAGAAAGCGAAGGAACTCTCAAAAGAGATAGAGGGAAGCATTATTGCAGGGCAGTTTGAAAATCCTGCTAACCCCAAAATCCACAAAGAAACAACAGGGGTTGAAATCTGGGAAGACACAGACGGAAAGGTTGACATTTTCGTTGCAGGTGTCGGCACAGGCGGAACTCTCTCGGGAACAGGGGAATATTTAAAAGATAAAAATAAGAATGTAAAAATCGTGGCAGTTGAGCCGTTTTCCTCTCCTCTTTTATCGGATGGAGTGGCAGGCCCTCACGGCATCCAGGGGATAGGCGCAAACTTTGTTCCTGAAAACTTAAATAGAGAAATCTATGACGAGGTAATAAAGGTTAAAGACGAGGACGCAATGAAAACCGCAAAAGAGCTTGCTCGTAAAGAGGGGATTTTAGTTGGGATTTCCTCTGGTGCGGCGGTTTATGCCGCGGCAGAGCTTGCAAAACGAGAAGAAAATAAGGGCAAGACAATTGTTGCTCTTCTTCCCGATACGGGCGAGAGATATCTCTCCACCGGTATATATGATTAACAAAAAGGACTTTGCAAATGCAAAGTCCTTTTTCTTTTTATTTGGAGGATTTTCTGTGACGGACAGAAAACTTGTCTTTGGTATAATCCACCGTGATTTTGTCGCCCTCTTTGACTTTTCCTTCAAGCATTTCCTCTGCAATAAGGTCTTCGATTTCCGATTGAATTGCTCTTCTGAGAGGTCTTGCCCCATAGATTTTGTCAAAGCCTTTTTCTGCAATCTTTTCGATTGTCTTGTCAGTGAATTTTGCATCAATTCCGTTTGCGAGAAGTCTTTTTGATAAAGCTTCAAGCATCAAAGATGCAATTGATTTGATGTTTTCATCAGAGAGCTGATGGAAAACAATAATATCGTCAACTCTGTTTAAAAACTCTGGGCGGAATGCTCTTTTAACCTCGTTTAAAACATCTGCTTTGATGGTCTTGTAGTCTCTTTCTGCCTGCTGAGTGTCCCCTGCGGAGAAGCCAAGACTCTTATTTTCGGTTATAAGCCTTGCCCCAAGGTTTGAGGTCATAATGATAACTGTGTTGCGGAAGTCAACTTTTCTTCCTTGAGCGTCGGTTAAAATTCCGTCATCTAAAATCTGGAGAAGAATGTTGAAAATGTCGGGGTGAGCCTTTTCGATTTCGTCAAACAAAACTACGCTGTATGGCTTTCTGCGGACCTTTTCCGTAAGCTGTCCGCCTTCGTCATAACCAACATATCCGGGAGGCGAGCCCACAAGTCTTGAAACGGTGTGCTTTTCCATATATTCTGACATATCAAAGCGGATAAGGGCGTCCTCGTCCCCGAACATTGCCTCTGCAAGAGCTTTGGAAAGCTCTGTTTTTCCCACGCCCGTAGGCCCTAAGAAAATGAATGAGCCGATTGGGCGTTTCGGGTCTTTAAGACCGACCCTTCCTCGGCGGATTGCCTTGGAAATTGAAACTACTGCCTCGTCCTGACCGATAACTCGATTATGAAGTGTTTCTTCAAGCTTTAAAAGGCGCTGTCCCTCGCCTTCGGAGATAGCCTTAACAGGAACGCCTGTCCAAAGGGAAACAACTTCGGCGATTTCTTCGGGAGTAACCTCTTTTGTTTTGGAGGTGCAATCACTTTCCCAAGAGGTTTTTGCATTTTTGAGCTTTTCTGAAAGCTCTTTTTCTTTGTCCCGAAGAGCGGCCGCCTTTTCGTATTCCTGTGTGGTTATAGCGGACTCTTTTTCCTTTTTAACCGCCTCAATTTCCTCTTCAATTTCTTTAAGATTTGGCGGAGCGGTAAGAGTTTTCATTCTTATTTTTGATGCCGCCTCGTCAATTAAGTCGATTGCCTTGTCGGGTAAAAATCTGTCGGGGATATAGCGGATGCTGAGTTTAACTGCCGCTTCGATTGCCTTGTCGGTTATGGTAACCTTGTGGTGAGCCTCATATTTATCCCGAATTCCTTTAAGAATTTCAATGGACTCCTCTTCTGTCGGCTCGTCTAAGGTTATAGGCTGGAAACGGCGCTCCAATGCTGCATCTTTTTCAATATATTTTCTGTATTCGTTTATGGTTGTGGCGCCGATAACCTGAATTTCTCCACGGGAGAGAGCAGGCTTTAAAATATTTGCGGCGTCAATAGCGCCCTCGGCAGCTCCTGCCCCAACGAGGGTGTGGATTTCGTCAATAAAGAGGATAATGTCCCCCGATTTTCTGATTTCGTCCATCGCCGCTTTAAGCCTTTCTTCAAACTCGCCACGGTATTTTGCCCCTGCAACCATTGAAGATAAATCAAGGGTTATAACCTTTTTGTTTTTGAGAATTTCAGGAACTTCCCCCTTAACGATTTTTTGGGCAAGCCCCTCTGCGACTGCGGTTTTTCCAACGCCCGGTTCCCCGATTAAGCAAGGGTTATTCTTTGTTCGTCTGGATAAAATCTGGACAACTCTTTCAATAACGCTGTCTCTTCCTATAACGGGGTCAAGCTTTAAATCCCTTGCCATGTCCGTAAGATTTCTGCCGAACTTTTCAAGAGTAGGAGTTTTCCCTGTCCCCCTCTTTCTTGCCTGAGGAGACGGCTCTGAGGGAGCTGGAGTTTCTTCTCCTTGCCCCTCGTTTAAGGCTTTCATAATATCGCTGTAAATTTTCTGAACGCTTATTCCTGAGCCTGAAATGATTTTAACGGCAAGACTTTCTCCCTCCCGAAGAAGAGAAATAAGAATATGTTCAGTTCCTATATAGTTATGGGAAAGGCGCATAGCCTCGGAATAACTTCTCTCTAAAACCGATTTTGTTCTGGGGGTAAAGCCTGTTGTTATTTCCCCGATAGGAGCAGAAGTCCCTACCATAATATCGATTTTGGCTTCTATTTTTTCGGGAGTAAGTCCGTTTGCGTTAAGCACCTTCCCGGCAATGCCCTCTCCCTCGGAGGAAAGCCCCCAAAGGATATGCTCAGTTCCTATATAGTTATGTCCCATATCTTTGGCGCAGTCTTCTGAAAGAAGAAGAGCTTCTTTTGCTCTTTGTGTAAGCTTTTGTTCAAACATAGTATATCGCCATCCTTTCTTTAAGATTTAGCGTAGTTTTTCTTGAATAACTTCTGCCCTCTTTAAATCTCTGTCAGCGGGGTTTTCAATGTTATACGCCACAGACAAAGCAGAGGGGAAGATTGAATACATAATGTCATTTATCTTTTTGTGGTCCGTTTCTTTTATTATGCCCAGATTTATTCCAAGTCTAACCTGCGAAAGAAGAGATAAAGCCTCTTTTGTGGTCATAATTTTGGAATATTTGAGAGTTCCAAAGGCTCTTAAAACGGTATCCTCTATTCTGAATTTGTCCGCAGAATAGATTTTCTGCTGAAGAGATTTTTCCTGAGAAATTATCTCGGTTACGATTTCCGTAAGCTTTTGCGCCGACTCTTCTTCGCTTATTCCAAGGGTAATCTGGTTGGAAATCTGATAAATATTTCCAAAGCTCTGGCTTCCCTCTCCGAAAAGGCCTCGGACTGCAATTCCCATTTTGGAAAGGGAGCGGGCAAGCCCCTCGATGCGCCCCGACATTGTAAAACCGGGGAGATGAGCCATAACGGAAAGGCGAAGACCTGTCCCTACATTTGTGGGGCAACAGGTTAAGTAGCCTAAGTTTTCCGAAAAGGCATAATCAAGAGTGCTTTCTATAATATCGTCTGCCTCCATAGCCGATTTTAAACATTCGGAAATGGCAAGACCCTCGTGCATTGCCTGAATTCTTATATGGTCCTCTTCAAGCAGCATAATTGAAAGACGCTCGTCATTGGAGAGAACAAGACCCCGCATAATTTTATCGTCCGTCATAACAGGACTTATAAGATGCCTTTCACAGAGGGCAGTTTTTTCGGTTTTGCTCATTTTTGAAAGGTCAAAAAAAGTGGTGTTTGGAATTTTTAAAACCCCGTCCTTTAAAGTGTTTAAAAGGGTTTCCTGTGTCGCTTTATCTGCCCTTTGAGGAAAAGGAAAACCGCTTATGTTTCGGGCAAGCCTTGCTCTTGTGGAGAGAATGATTTCCCCCATATTGCCGAAATTTTTATACCACATTATTTTTCCCCTCCTTTGCTAAGCTCCTTTATTTTATCCCTAAGCTCCGCCGCTTTTTCAAATTCCTGATTTAAAACAGCGGTGTCAAGCTCTGCTTGGAGCTTTTTAATCTTGGTCTGAGTGCTGATTTTCTCGCCGCTGCGTTTTGGGATTTTACCTTTATGGGAGGCTTCTCCGTGAATTTGGCGGAGAGGCTTTAAAAGTGCCCCTTTAAAGTCCTCATAGCATCTGCTGCACCCGAGTCTTCCATTTTTCATAAACTCAGAAAGAGTCATTCCGCACCCTGTGCACATAGCAGAGGATGTTTTTGGAGTAAGCCCCATTGGCTTTCCTAAAAAGCCTCCGAAAAATTCGTCAAAGTCAGTATCAAAAACCACCTTGAATTCCCCTGCCTCTGCGGCACATTTATCACATAAGAAATATTCTGTTTTCTTTCCGTTTACAATTTTTTGAATATGTGTATTTGCTTCCCGTTCATTACATCTTTGACATTTCATAATTTTTCCTCCTATAAAATGTTGACAAGTATATTTTTAAGTATCTTCGCCCGAACAAAATCCCTTTGAGGAGGGTTGATTGCGATTGCGTTATCCCGAAGAGCCGCAATAATTATTTTACCCTCTCTTTCCGAAATAATATCAAGATCATAAAGGTTTTGAATAATTGCTGAGGCGTCTGTCTGGGAAATATAATCCCCGATGTATGAGAGAACCTTTTTTAAATAATTCTCTTCATCTGTGCAGGTTGCCCGGGTTATCTTGATATATCCCCCGCCCCCTCGTCTGCTCTCTACAATATAACCCCTCTCGGGTGAAAATCTTGTAGAAATAACATAGTTAATCTGAGAGGGGACACAGTTAAATCTCACGGCAAGCTCGTTTCTTTGAAGCTCTGCCATACCGTTTTCCGCCTCTATCATTTCTTTTATAAATTCCTCTATCAAATTGCTTAATTTCATTTTAAACACCTCTGTTTTTTGACTTTGACTTTCTTTGACCTTAACTTAATTATAGCACCATTTAAAAATTTGTCAATATGTTTTTGGAAAATTATCTAAAACTCAAAAAATATTGGCAATTTTCTTGACTTGACGGGGGTTTCTTGGTATAATCTAAAATGATGTATTATGCGAAAGCTAAGATTAAAGTGAAGGTGAATTTCTTATGCAAAAATTAGGATTAAACGAAATTCGTGAAAAATACCTTGCGTTTTTTGAGTCAAAGGGGCATTTAAGACTTCCCTCTTTCCCCCTTGTTCCTCAAAACGATGCAAGTTTACTTTTGATTAACGCAGGTATGGCCCCTTTAAAGCCATACTTTTTGGGAAAGGAAGTTCCGCCAAAGAGCAGGGTTACCACTTGCCAGAAATGTATCAGAACTCCTGACATTGAGAGGGTTGGTAAAACCGCAAGACACGGAACATTCTTTGAAATGCTTGGAAACTTTTCTTTCGGGGACTATTTTAAGCACGAGGCGACAGCTTGGGCGTGGGAATGGATAACTAAGGTTATGGAAATTCCTGTTGACCGTCTTTGGGTCAGCGTTTATGAGGATGACGCTGAGGCTGTTGAAATCTGGACAAAGGAAGTTGGGGTTAGTCCTGACAGAATAGTTTACCTTGGCAAAGAGGACAACTTCTGGGAAATCGGAACAGGCCCTTGCGGACCTTGCTCTGAAATATATTTTGACCGTGGGGAAGAGTTTGGTTGCGGAAGTCCTGACTGTGCCGTTGGGTGCGAGTGCGACCGCTTTGTTGAGTTCTGGAACTTGGTTTTCACTCAGTTTGACAAAGACGATAAGGGAAATTATAACCGCCTTGCAAAGCCGAATATTGATACAGGTATGGGCCTTGAGCGTATTGCCTGCATTATGCAGGGGGTAACCTCGATTTTTGAGGTTGACACAATCCGCAGAGTTTTAGACCACGCTGTAAAAATTTCTGGAAAAGATTATGGCAAGGACGAGGCAACAGATGTTTCTCTCCGTGTTATAACTGACCATATAAGAAGCACAGTGTTCTTAGTGTCTGACGGCGTTCTTCCGTCAAACGAAGGAAGAGGCTATGTTTTAAGACGACTCCTCCGCCGTGCTGCAAGACACGGAAGACTTTTGGGAATAGAAGGCTCCTTCCTCTATAAGATTGCAAAGACTGTTGTGGAAGAATCAAAGGGTGCATACCCTGAGCTTATTGAAAAGTTTGATTATATCGAAAAGGTTATAAAGAACGAGGAAGAGCGTTTTGCTGAAACAATCGACCAAGGCCTTGTAATCTTAAACGACTATATAAAAGAGGCAGAGGATAAAACCTTAAGCGGAGAAAAAGCTTTCAAGCTTTATGACACTTATGGCTTCCCAATCGACCTTACAAAAGAAATTGCCGAGGAAAAGGGCGTCAAGGTTGACGAAGACGGCTTTACTGCCTTTATGAATGAGCAGAAAGAAAGAGCAAGAAAAGCAAGAGGCGATATGGAAGACGCCGCTTGGGAAGAAGATATTTTTGCAGGAATTAAGGTTTCCACAGCTTTTGACGGCTACTTAAACGACCAGCTTGATGCAAAAATTCTTGGCATCGGGAAAGACAATGTTCTTGTTGAAACGGTAGTTGCAGGGGACGAGGTTACAGTTGTTCTTGACAAAACTGCCTTTTATGCTGAAAGCGGCGGTCAGGTTGGCGATAGCGGTATTATTGAGGGCGATGGATTTATCATCGAAATATTTGATGTTAAAAAACAGAACGGCAAGTTCCTGCATAAAGGCGTCGTTAAAGAAGGAACCGTTAAGACTGGCGCAGAAGCTACCACAAAAATAGCAACTTGCAGAAGAAATGCAATCAGAAGAAACCACACGGCAGCCCATCTTCTTCAGGCAGCTCTTAAAAATGCTCTTGGAAATCACGTGGCTCAGGCAGGCTCTTATGTTTCTCCTGACAGAGTAAGATTTGACTTTTCTCATTTCTCAGCTATGACCGAAGAGGAACTTAAAGCCGTTGAAACAGAGGTTAATATGGCAATTCTTGCTTGCACAGAGGTTGAAAACTTTGAAGCTCCTATCGAAGAGGCTAAAAAGCTTGGTGCAACCGCTCTCTTTGGGGAGAAATATGGCGAAACAGTTCGGGTTGTAAGAATAGGGGATTACAGCATTGAGTTCTGCGGCGGAACACACGCAAAAAATACAGGGAATTTAGGTCTCTTTAAGATTATTTCCGAAAGCGGTGTAGCAGCAGGAGTAAGAAGAATTGAAGCCGTAACAGGCTTTGGCGTTTTAAATCTTTTAGAAAACGCTGAAAATACCGCAAAAGAAACTGCAAAAATTCTTAAAACAAGCCCAGCTGATATTGCGGTAAAAGCACAGAGCTTAACCGACGAGCTTAAAGAGGCAAAAAGAGAGATTGATTCTTTAAAGAGTAAAATGGCTCAGGGCGGAATTGAGGATATTTTAAATAGCGCAGTTGAGGTTAAGGGCGTTAAGATTATAACAGGCAAAATGGCTGACGGCCTTGATATGAACGCTCTTAGAACTGTTGGGGATAACCTTAAACAGAAAACCGAGTGCGGTGTTATCGTTCTTGCGTCAAATGCTGGCGGAAAAGTTAATATTATAGCAATGGCAACACCATCTGCTATGGAAAAGGGTGCTCACG
>JAFQRU010000053.1 GCA_017409915.1 Clostridia bacterium | reverse complement strand
GATGCGTTAAACTTTATTTTGCTCTCGCTTCTCATAGGTGGATAGAATTTAATGTGGAAATGATTATAATCACTTGTATCCTCGCCGTTTACTGGATTCTGATACATACACATCATATAAGGGAAAGACATATCAAAAAGGGCGTCAAGTGTTCCTGTTGCTTCCTTTAAGATTTTAGCGAGATTATGTTTTTCCGCATCATTAAATTCTGTTATATTTTGCTTGTGCTTTTTAGAAATAATATAGATTCCGTATGGATAATCAGAGAAGAAAGGAAGAATAACTGCGAAATCTTCGTTTTCACAAATAACGCGTTTGTCTTCTTTATATTCATTCTCCAAAATGTCACAAATGAGGCATTTTCCTGTGTTTTCGAAGTGTTTCTTACTATTAGAAAGCTCTTCGTTGATTCTTTTAGGAATTACGCTGTAACCGTAAATCTGGCCGTGAGGATGAGGCATAGTTACACCAACAGGTTCACCTTTATTTTCGAACATAAATATGTATTTAATATTTTCATCCTTTGAAATTTCTGTAAATCTTTCCTGCCAGAGAGAAACGAGCTTCTCGATGTGGTCAACAGAAAGCTGAGGAAGAGTAGTGGTATGCTCAGGAGAGTATAAAACTACTTCACATTTTCCGTATTCCGGTTTTACCTTGAAAAAGTCTGTTGCAACATCATCAGGAACCGGAGGGTTCTGTGAGAGTGCAGGAAAATCGTTATCATATTTATACACATCATAGCTATCCGGAACTTTACCGGAACCGGGACAAAACGGACACCAGTCCTTTGGCATCTGAGGCCTATCCTGTCTGTGAGATGCGATAATGATCCAATCGTTAAGCAGAGGGTTGTATCTTAATTCTGCCATGTTGTTCACCCCTTAAAAATTATTATTCTCCATAATTATACAATATTTTTATATTAAAGTAAAGGAAAAGAAATAAAATTAACAAATTTTTAAAATTTACCCCTTAAATCTATTGACAAAATATGGAGTAGGTGGTATAGTATAGTTATGTTTTAGCACTCTGTTTCTTTGAGTGCTAACAAAAACAAATGAAAGGGTGAGATTTGTGGCGTTGGATGAAAGAAAAAAAGTTATTCTTCAAGCGGTTGTTGAGGATTATATAAACACGGCGGAGCCTGTTGGTTCAAGAAGTATTTCCAAAAAATCTGATCTCAATCTCAGCGCGGCAACCATTCGTAACGAAATGGGAGACCTTGAAGAAATGGGTCTTTTAACTCAGCCTCATACATCGGCAGGTCGCGTTCCCTCAACTCTTGGATACAGACTCTATGTTGATAATCTTATGCAAAAATATGAGATTACAGCATCAGAAGTTGAAAAATTACAGGATGCAGTTGAACTAAAAATGAAAGAGCTTGATAAAATTGTCCGTGCAGTTGCATCAACATTTTCCAATATAACAGGTCTTCCGGTAATAGGTGTTTTACCAACAGCTGAAACGGGATTGGTTAACAACATAAAAGTTGTTGCGGTTGATCCGGGGGCAATAATGGTAATAATTTCCGATAAGTCAGGAATTATTAAAAACAAGCTTCTCAGACTTAAAACTGAGACCAGCGAGGAATATATTAAACATCTGAATGAAATTTTAAACGAGAATTTATCCGGACTTACTTTGTCGGGTATAAATCTTAATAACATTATGAAAGTTCAAACCGCAGTCGGAGAAAATCCTGAGATTTTAACCTCGGTTTTGGAACTTGTTCATGAGGCTGTTTCGGAAATTGATACAAAGCAGATATTTGTTGAGGGATTATCAAATATTTTCTCTTTTCCTGAATATAACAATATAGAAAAAGTTAAAGAAATTTTTTCTGCAATGGAGAATAAAGAGAATTTGACTCAGCTTATAAGTGCAATGCCTAATAACGGAACAATTAAAGTTATGATCGGGGACGAAGTTCCTGTTGAAGAACTTAAAACAAACAGCGTAATTTTGGCACCATACAGAGTATCTGATAAACTTTGCGGTGTAATTGGGGTTGTTGGCCCTGCGAGAATGGATTATTCAAAAATTATATCTGTTCTTGAATATTTTACCAATCAGCTAAGCGATGTCTTGGGGGATAAATTCGGCAAACGAAACGAGCCGATTTCAGCACTTTTAGAATCCGGCAGTGAAGGAGAAGAATAATGGAAAACAAAGAACATACAGAAGAACAAATTATTGAAGAAACAATAGAAAATGAAGCCGAAGAAACGGTAGAAGAAGTTGAACCGATTTCCAAAGAAGAGGAACTTGAAAACGAGATTTTGGCTCTTAAAGATAAGATGCTTAGAACCGTGGCTGAGTTTGAAAACTTCAAAAAGCGTACCGCTAAGGAGAAAGAAGAGCTTTTCTCAATGGGAATTTGCACGGCTATTGAAAAGCTTTTGCTTATAAAAGATACTCTTGAAAGAGCTATCCCTACAATGGAAGGGGCAGATGCCAAAGCGATTGCAGATGGCGTCGTAATGATTGATAAACAGTTTCAGGATGTTTTAACTGAGCTTAATGTTACTGCGATTCCTGCTGTTGGGGAAAAGTTTGACCCTGAAAAGCATAATGCGGTTATGCATGACGAAAATGAGGAATTTGATGAAAACACCATAAGCGAAGAGTTTATGAAAGGTTATATGTATAAAGAAAAAGTAATCCGCCATTCAATGGTTAAGGTTTCAAATTAGTTAATATTTTATTTATCATAGAAAGGAAAGATTTATTATGGGAAAAATTATAGGAATTGACTTAGGAACAACAAACTCTTGTGTTGCTGTTATGGAAGGTGGAGAACCTACCGTTATCGCTAACCCTGAGGGTGCAAGAACAACACCATCTGTTGTTGCTTTTACAAAGACAGGGGAAAGACTTGTTGGTCAGGTTGCAAAAAGACAGGCAATCACCAACCCTGACAGAACAATTATCTCTATAAAAAGAGAAATGGGTAGTGATTTTAAAGTTGATATTGATGACAAAAAATACACACCACAGGAAATTTCAGCTATGATTCTTCAAAAGCTTAAAGCTGATGCTGAAAGCTATCTTGGGGAAAAGGTTACAGAAGCAGTTATTACTGTTCCTGCATATTTCAGCGACGCACAGCGTCAGGCAACAAAGGATGCAGGAAAAATTGCAGGTCTTGAAGTTAAGAG
>JAFQRU010000052.1 GCA_017409915.1 Clostridia bacterium | reverse complement strand
TTTGAATTCTACTTCCTTAACGCCATCGCCAACGATGATGATGTCACCTTCATATACAGAACCTGTCTGTTCAAGTTCAACACCGTCAAAAACAACGCCATCGCAACGAACCAATGTGTTCCCTTTTGGAAGTTCTTTATATGTTCCAGGAGTATCAATATAGGTTGTTACAAGCTTCTCCATAATCTTGGCAAACTCAACGCGAGTGATAGGAGCAGTCGGATTGAGCTTTGATCCATCATAGTATCCACCGGAAACTATTTTAGCAACTCCGCTTCTTGCCCATTTCGCAACACTATCTTTATCTACATATCCGTCTAAGGCATCCATCTTCTCGTATCTTAAATCAAAAACTCTGGCTAATACAAGGAAAGCTTCCTGATAAGTTATTTCTTTGTTAGGGTAAAGAGAAACCCCTCCATCACCCTGGAAAGCACCCATAGCAACTGCACGGCTCATATCAGTATAAAACCATGCCTTTTTAGGAGTATCTTTAAATTTCGCAAGACTAGCTTCTCTTGTTGCGCCCATTGCACGAACAACGATTGTTCCCATCTGAGCACGGGTAAGAGTCATATATGGAGCAATCTCAGTCTCGCTTACCCCTTTAATAAGACCATTTTCAACAGCTTTATTAAGAGCTGCATATTCCACTTCATTTTTAGGCATATCAATAAAACCTGCAAAAGCAGAAATTGTCAGGATACCTACTATCATAACCAAACTAACAACTTTTTTAAGAAAATTTCTCATTGGATTATCCTCCCTTTCTCTTTCAATAATTGTAACATTTTTATTTTTCCTTGTCAAGAAGATATATTGCGAAAGTTCTTGAAAAATGTAAAACTCTGTGATATAATTGTTTTATGCAAATTCAGAAAGAAGGATACATTCTATGGAACTATTAAAAGAGCGTATATTAAAAGACGGCATTGTTAAAGAAGGAAATGTTTTAAAGGTTGACAGCTTTTTAAATCACCGTATGGACATAAACCTTTTCCAAGAGATTGGCAAAGAGTTTAAAAAGCGTTTTGAAGGCGAAGAAATAAACAAAATTCTGACCGTTGAGGCTTCCGGAATAGGCATTGCTTGTGTTGTCGCTCAATATTTTAATGTTCCCGTAGTTTTCGCAAAAAAGAACAGCACCAAAAACATTGCCGGGGATGTTTATCGTGCTAAGGTTGAGTCCTTTACTCACGGCAGGGTTTATGATGTTATTGTTGCTAAGGAATATTTAAAGCCGGAAGATAAAGTCCTTGTTATTGACGACTTCCTGGCAAACGGCTGTGCGCTTTTAGGCCTTGCGGAAATCATTGAAAACTCAGGAGCAACTCTGGTTGGAGCCGGAATCGTTATTGAGAAAGGCTTTCAAAGCGGCGGCAAACTTATCCGCGATAAAGGAATTCGTCTTGAATCTCTGGCAATCGTTGATGATATGTCAGATGGAAACATAAAGTTCAGATAATACATATAAAACAAAAACCTCGTATCGCTTGATACGAGGCTTTTTATTTTATCAAAAAATCCGCACACAATCGTGTGCGGATTTTGGTCGGAGTGACAAGACTTGAACTTGCGGCCCCTAGACCCCCAGTCTAGTGCGCTACCAACTGCGCCACACCCCGATATGATGATTATTCGCATATACAATACACATTTCCGTATCATTATATACGAATAATCATAAAAAGTCAAGGCAAATTATGTCTTATTACGCCCGAAGGTTTCGTCTGCCGAGAGTTTTCTCAAATACATAATATGATACTACCGATATAGTAATACATACCCCTCCAAGTAGTAAAAGTAAAAACGAATTATTATCTATCATCTTTCCTGAAATAAATGTTGCTACTGTTGTTCCTGACATGTGAGTGAGCATTCTTATGGCTGAATAGGTTCCCATATGCTCATATCCTACAACCTGGGTAACATAAACCGGAATACCATAATCCACAAAAGTAAAGCATAGCCAGGTCAGAGAATACATTAAAACAAATACCATAGGATTTTCATTGGCAATCATAAGACAAAGGAACACCGTTCCTACAAGCCCGCCAACAAGAACACATTTTATAACTCTTACCTTCCTGTAAATCTGCCCGAAAACGATACAGCCTATAACTACAGATATTGCCATCGCAACAGACAACACAGAAGAGATGCTTTCGGATACATCAAGCTGTGCAATCATAATCACAGCGCTCATCCCCAAAATTCCACTTCCTATTCCGCGGAGAAAATTAGGAACTATAAGAAATTTCATAAAAGGGGTTTTTAAAACAGACCAAATTTCTTTTACTATATTCTTCTGTCTAATATTTTCAATCTCTGCATCGTATTTTTTGACTGTGAATATTGAAACGACAGCTGAAACTATCGCAACACAAACCAGTAAATATCCAAAGAATATAACTTTTCTGTATTCAAAAACGCCGGTTAACAACACAAATACAAAGGACGAACTTATTCCTAACAAATTACTTATAATCCCTGATACACTGGAAATTGTCCCATAATTACTTATACCAGTAATATGATAAGGCAGTTTATATGCAAGTGTTGCATTTACGCCGATACAAAAACTAAAAATCGCATAAACAGGCATAATTAAAGCAAGAACGCTCGCCGTGTTTAAGACATATTCAGCAGAAAGATATAGCAATAACATCGGAAACAATA
>JAFQRU010000051.1 GCA_017409915.1 Clostridia bacterium | reverse complement strand
TTTGGAAGAATGTTAGCGATAACAGAGATAACGCCCTGACCGCCGATTGCCATCATAGGAAGAATAACATCGTCGTTTCCTGAGTATAAAACAAGGTCAGTGTTTGCCGCAATCTGTCCTGCAAAAGCAAGGTCGCCTGTTGCTTCCTTAACACCGATAATATGAGGAATCTTATCAAGCTTTTTAAAGGTGTCAAGAGAAATCATACAACCTGTTCTGCCAGGGATGTTATATAAAATAATCGGAATATTAACGCTGTCTGCAATTGCTTTAAAGTGGAGATAAAGACCTTTCTGAGTAGCCTTGTTATAATATGGTGTAACAAGTAAAAGTCCGTCATAGCCAACAGATTCAGCATAGGAAGAAAGGGAGATAGCGTAGTTTGTATCGTTACTTCCTGTTCCTGCGATTAAGATAATTCTGCCCTTTGCAATGTCTGCCGCAAATTTGAGAGCTTCTCTGTGCTCAGCATCTGACATAGTTGATGATTCACCGGTAGTTGCACAAACAACCAAAGCGTCAGTTTTGTTGGCAATATGGAATTCAATAAGTTCTTCAAATTTTTTGTAGTCAACCCCGCTTTCGTTAAAAGGGGTAATAAGAGCAACAGCTGAGCCGGTAAATAATGGCTTTTTCATAAATCATCCAAACCTTTCTGTCTGCAATTTATAAATATATCCGCAGACGGGATAAAACTAAATCTTAGTCAAAGTAGCCTTTTGCTGCAAGAAGTTCTGCCATTAAGACAGCACCGCCTGCCGCACCTCTTAATGTGTTGTGTGAAAGACAAACAAATTTATAATCAAACTGTTTATCTTCTCTGAGTCTGCCGATGGAAACAGCCATGCCGTTTTCAAGGTTTCTGTCAAGCTTTGCCTGAGGACGGTTATCTTCTTCAAAATAGTGGAGGAACTGCTTAGGAGCAGATGGAAGATTAAGCTCCTGCGGAACCCCTGAAAAGCTTGCCCAAGCCTCTTTGATTTCGTCAATAGAAGGCTTTTTGTCAAAGCTTACGAAAACTGCCGCTGTGTGTCCGTCAGAAACAGGAACACGAAGACACTGAGTTGTGATAGAAGGGGAAGTTGCGTCAACAATCTTGTCACCTTCAATTTTTCCCCATATTTTAAGAGGTTCAACCTCGCTTTTTTCTTCTTCACCGCCGATGAACGGGATAAGGTTATCAACCATTTCAGGCCAAGTCTCGAAAGTCTTGCCTGCACCGGAAATTGCCTGATATGTACAAGCGAGAACATTCTTAATGCCAAACTTCATAAGAGGATGAAGAGCAGGAACATAGCTTTGGAGTGAGCAGTTTGACTTAACCGCAACAAATCCGCGTTTAGTTCCAAGACGCTTTTTCTGGGCCTCAATAATTTCAGCGTGTTCAGGATTGATTTCAGGAACAATCATAGGAACATCGTCTGTATGTCTGTGAGCTGAGTTATTTGAAATAACAGGGCATTCAGCCTTAGCGTATGCTTCTTCAAGAGCTCTGATTTCGTCCTTCTTCATATCAACAGCGCAGAAAACAAAGTCAACCATACCTGCAACTGTTTCAACATCGGCTTCGGCATTGTAAACGGTCATCTGTTTAATCTTATCCGAAAGGGGAGTCTGCATCTTCCATCTGCCGCCGAGAGCTTCCTCGTATGTTTTGCCTGCTGAGCGGGG
>JAFQRU010000050.1 GCA_017409915.1 Clostridia bacterium | reverse complement strand
GTTATCTCTGTTATCGCTAACATTCTTCCAAAGGAAACTCATGATGTTTGCGTTAAATTCTTAAAGGGCGACTTTGAAAGTGCTAAAAACGAATACCTTAAAATGATAAACTTGGTTCACGCTCTCTTCATTGAGGTAAACCCAATCCCTGTTAAGACAGCAATGAACATTTTAGGCTTTAATGTAGGCGAGTGCCGTATGCCTCTTTGTTCTATGGAAGAGAAAAATATCGAAACATTAAAAGAAGTTATGAAGGACTACGGTTTCAAATTCTAAGTTAGGAGTTTAAAACTTATGACAAAGATTTTACTTTGCGGTGCAAACGGCAAAATGGGCCATGCGGTTACAAGGGTTGCCGAACAAAACGAAAGCGCAACTATTGTTGCAGGATATGATGTTTTAGACACTTCTTCAAATGGTTTTCCCGTTTATGATGATTTGTCAAAGATTTCTGAAAAAGTTGATGTTATCATCGACTTTTCTCATCCGTCTTTAACCGACGGCATCTTAAACTTTGCCAAGATGAACAACATCCCTGCTGTAATTTGCACAACCGGCCTCTCTGCTGATCAACTTTCAAGAATTGAATATGAATCAAAATATATTCCTATCTTCTTCTCTGCCAATATGTCTCTTGGAGTTAATCTTCTTATGGACCTTGTTACCAAGGCGGCGAAAGTTTTAGAGGAAAATTTTGATATAGAAATTATTGAAAAGCATCACAATCAGAAGCTTGATGCCCCAAGCGGTACGGCTCTTGCGATAGCTGATACTATTTCCGAAGCTATTTCTTATGCTCCTGATTATACTTATGACAGACATAGCGTAAGAAAAAAGCGTGACAAACGGGAAATCGGCATCCACGCCGTTCGTGGCGGAACAATTGTTGGAGAGCACAGCGTTATCTTCGCAGGAAACGACGAAGTTATTGAAATCAAGCACAGCGCAACCTCCAAAGAAGTTTTCGCAGTTGGCGCAGTTTCCGCGGCGGAGTTTTTAAAGGATAAACCTGCAGGATTTTACAATATGAAAAGTCTTATTAAATAATCCTATTTTCAGGGGGTTTTCCTATGGACATCAGTATCACAAATGATGTTGCTATGGTTACTCTATACAGCATCCCAAATACTCCCGAAAACCTTGTTTTTATTCTGAAAAAATTTGCAGAACTCGGCATAAACATTGATATGATAAGCCGGGTTCCTTCTTTAAGAGAAGACTTTAACTTATCTTTCAGTCTTTCTCAAAATGACCTTAACAAATCAATGCTTGCCATAAAAGAGATTAAGAAATCCTTTCCTCCTCTTTTTGCGGATATAAATGGTTATAACTCGAAGATAACCTTTAAAAGCGAGAAAATGAAAGACGAAAGCGGGACTGCATCAAGCATTTTCGCTATGCTTCTTCATCAGGGGGTTGAGGTTAAGATGATAAACACCTCTGAAACTGAGATTTCTTGTCTTGTTGATGAAAAAGACATTTATAAATTTAACATAGAAAAATAACGGCGAGGATTTCCTTGCCGTTTATTTCGAGGTAAAACTATGAAACCTATTATAACTTTTGCAAAATACTATAAGCCCTATATCCTGATGATGATTGCGGACCTTTTTTGCGCGTCACTTACTACGGTTTGCGAGCTGGTTTTTCCTAAGCTCATAAGCTTTATTACGGATACGGCAATCAACACGCCTCAGCTTCTTGTTTTGTCTACTATTCTCAAAATCGGGGGGCTTTACTTGTTTTTGAGAATTGTGGACACCCTTGCCAACTACTATATGGCAAACAGAGGGCATATAATGGGAGCTTTAATTGAAAAGGATATGCGAACTGATTTATTCAACCATCTCCAAAAGCTTCCTTTTTCTTATTATGATAACACAAAAGTCGGACAGATTATGTCTCGCTTAACTCACGACTTATTTGACATCACGGAATTTTCCCACCATTGCCCCGAGGAGCTTTTTATATCGGGAATTAAAATTATCGGTTCTTTTATAATTCTTGCAAATGTCAACATCCCTCTTACTCTTATCATTTTCGCTCTTCTTCCTTTGATGCTCACTTCCTCAATCATTTTCCGCAGGAAGATGAAAAACGCATTTAAGAAACAGCGTGAACAAATCGGGGAGCTTAACGCAGACATTGAGGACAACCTCCTTGGAATTCGTGTTGTTAAGAGCTTTGCCAACGAAGATATTGAAAAAGAGAAATTTGAAAAGGGCAACGAAAAATTTCTCGCCTGCAAGCGTATTTCATATAAGTTTATGGCCCTTTTCCAGTCAGGGACACGCTTTTCAGACGGAGTTTTATATCTCGGCGGAATCGTCATCGGCGCACTCTTCTTAAAAGCCAAGCACATTTCCCCAGGCGATTTTGTTGCATATCTTTTATATATTCAGACTCTTATAACCTCAATCCGCAGGCTTGTTGAGTTTACCGAACAATTCCAGCGGGGTCTTACAGGAATCGAGCGATTTACGGAGATTATGAACGAACCTGTCACAATCGCTAACTCTCCTGATGCCGTTGAGGTTAATAAACTAAAAGGTCAAATTACTTTTAAAGATGTAACCTTCTCCTATTCCGAGGAAAATGAAGATGTTTTAACTAAGCTATCCTTTGATATAAAGGTCGGGGAAAATGTTGCAATTGTCGGCCCTTCCGGTGGCGGAAAAACCACTCTTTGCAATCTTATACCAAGATTTTATGAGCTGAATTCAGGGGAAATTTTAATTGACGGAAACAATATTCAGGATTTAACCCTTGAATCCCTCAGAAGAAATATCGGTATGGTTCAGCAGGATGTTTATCTCTTCTCCGGCAGCGTTAAAGAGAATATTGCATATGGTAAAATCAATGCAAGCGATGAAGAGATAATAAATGCTGCAAAACTTGCAGGGGCACACGACTTTATCCTTTCTCTTCCAAATGGATATGACACCTATGTTGGCGAACGCGGAGTTAAACTTTCAGGCGGACAAAAACAAAGAATTTCTAT
>JAFQRU010000001.1 GCA_017409915.1 Clostridia bacterium | reverse complement strand
TCTCTGCCCGGTGTTCCTGGTGAACGCTCTGAAATAACGGCGCCGTTTTCGATTATATTTTCATAAAGCTTTCTGTTTTCAGGTGGATAAACAAGGTCAACTCCGCCGGCAAGAAATGCAATGGTTTTGCCACCGCCGTCAAGGGCGCCTGAGTGAGCCTCGGTATCAACACCTCTTGCCATACCGCTGACGACTATAACGCCGTTTTCAGCAAGGTCTTTCCCAAGCTGGTTGGCCATTTGCCTTCCCTGACGGGTTGATGCACGGCTTCCAACTATGGTAACTAAGATATAGTCGTTAAGGTTAAGACGCTCGCCTTTTATAAACAGAAGGCGAGGAGGAAGATATCCGTTTTTAAGGTAAATCGGGTAATCTTCGTCGTGGTATGACATTATATGAATCCCTTTTCTCTCGCATTCCTCTACAAGACTTTTTGCATAATCAAGAGATTTGTCTGCTTTTAATATTCTTGTTAAGGAAGGGAAAAATTCGGATTTTTTATATTTGCGTTCTTTGGCTTTATGAGCTTCCTCGGCGCTACCGAAGAAATTTAAGAACTTGTATATTATTTCAGGTTCATATTTGCAAACCTCACAAAGCCATATTTCATGAAGAAGTGACATTTTTCGTCAAATCCTTTCATTAGTTAGCCTTGGAATATTTATACATAATAATTCCGGCGGCAACACCAGCATTAAGAGATTCGGCATTGCCAACCATATCTATTTTCGTAATAATATCAGACATAGAAAGTATTTCCTGGGAAATGCCGTTTGCCTCGTTTCCGATAACAATGGCATTCTTAGAAAAAACAGGAGTTTCTTCTAAGGAAACGGAGTCTTTAAGTGCAGCCGATATTATTTTATATTCGTTTTCTTTAAGTTTGTTTATAAATTCGTAATCTTCTTCAAAATGGAAATTAAGTCTGAAAATTGATCCCATTGTTGAGCGGATTACCTTTGAGTTATAAATATCCGCGGAGCCTTTTGTTATAAAAATACTTTTAAATCCCATGGCATCTGCGGTTCGAAGGATTGTTCCCATATTCCCCGGCTCTGAAACCTCGTCTAAAATCAGGACATTTGAGGACAGTGAAGAGGATGCGTTTAAAAATTTAATAACACATAAAATCCCCTGAGGATTTTCGGTTTCACAAACCTTTGAAAATAAGTCATCTGGGAGCATATATGTTTCAAATCCATCGGTAAAATCAGGATTTTTCTCGTTAAAGCTTTCGGAGATGAGAAAATATGCAATGTTGTCCTTTGCCCATAAAAGAGCTTCCTGCGAGATTCTTTTTCCTTCTGCAACAAAGAGGGCAAGCTTCTGGCGAGAAGACTTTTTCTGCAAAGAAATGGTCTGTTTGACTATTTTATTTTCACGACTTGATATATACTTAATCATAATAATTTCCTTAATATAAATTAATGTCGTTTTTTGGCTTGATAAATCGCAAAAAGTTATACCCACGCGTGCGGGTATAACTTTTTAAGCAATTAAATTATCTAACTTTTTCAACGAGCTTTGCAAAAGCAGCAGGATCAGAAACTGCGATTTCTGCAAGCATCTTTCTGTTGATTTCAATACCGTTCTTTTTAAGACCGTTCATGAACTTGCTGTAACTCATATTGTTCATACGAGCAGCAGCGTTGATTCTTGCGATCCAAAGCTTTCTGAAATCTCTTTTCTTGTTCTTTCTGTCACGGTAAGCATATACCAATGACTTCATAACGGCCTGGTTGGCTGTTTTATATAATTTACTCTTGGCACCTCTGTAACCTTTAGCCAATTTTAATATCTTCTTGCGTCTTTTACGCGTGTGCATAGCACCTTTAACTCTTGCCATATCTATAAGGCTCCTTTCTGAAAATCAAATCTTATTTGTAAGGTATCATACTCTTGATAGTAGCGCAGTTAGCTTTTGATAAATAACCGAGCTTTCTGAGCTTTCTTTTTCTTTTAGTAGTCTTTTTGTTTAAAATGTGACTTCTGAAAGCCTTACCTCTTTTAACCTTGCCGTTTTTAGTAATGCCAAAACGCTTAGCTGCCCCTTTATGTGTCTTAATTTTAGGCATAATATAAGTCTCCTTCCGTAAATGTTTTCGGTTTCACCGATAGAATGTTATGCTTTCTTTGGTACAACGAACATAGCCATATTTCTTCCTTCAAGCTTGATGCCTTTTTCAACAACACCAACCTCGGCCATGGCGTCCTGAACTCTGAGTAACAAGTCTTTGCCGATAGAGGAGTGAGTGATTTCACGGCCTCTGAAACGAACAGAAACTTTAACCTTGTCTCCGGACTTTAAGAATTTAATTCCCTGATTAACCTTTGTGTTAAAATCGTGCTCATCAATATTAGGACTAAGTCTTACTTCCTTAATATTAACAACCTTCTGGTTCTTGCGAGCCTCTTTTTCTTTTTTTGCAAGTTCAAACTTGTGCTTGCCATAGTCCATAACTCTGCAAACAGGCGGTTTAGCCTGAGGAGCTATCTTAACCAGGTCAAGATTGTGCTGATCGGCAATCTTTTGAGCTTCCTTGTTGGAAACGATACCAAGCTGTTCACCGTCAGGACCGATAAGTCTGACCTCTGCATCTTTGATTTCTGAGTTAATCATTAAATCTTGTTTAGCTATGTCGGAACACCTCCAAAAAATATTAGCACCTTTTTACATAAAAAAAGCGCGAGAGCATAGCTTCCGCACAAAAATATCAAAATAAATTGATGAGCCCTTTTGCACCACTTTGCTAAGGGGAGAAGCGGAAAACTTCTGCTTTACCAAGAAATAATATCATTATTTATCCCCTTTGTCAAGGGTTTTTTGAAAAAAGTTTAGATAAAATTGAAAATTTTTCAAAAAAGACTTGCATTTTAAAAAGTTGTGTGCTATAATCAAGTAGTTATTTACGGGATAGTCCGCTGTTTGCCCCTTTCTGATTGGGAGCTTATATGAATGTCCTCAGATGAAAGGATGTATAAAATGAACATTTTAGAACAAATTACTCAGGAACAAATCAGAACTGACCTTCCTAAATTTAACATTGGTGATACCATCCGCATATATGTTAAAATTATTGAAGGATCAAGAGAAAGAATTCAGATGTTTGAAGGAACTGTTATCAAGAAGAACCACGGCGGCATTCAGGAAACATTCACAGTTAGAAGAGTTTCTTATGGCGTTGGCGTTGAGAGAACATTCCCAATGAATTCTCCAAAAATCGACAAGATTGAAGTTACCAGACGCGGTAAGGTAAGAAGAGCTAAGCTTTATTACTTAAGAGACAGAGTTGGTAAAGCTGCTAAAGTTAAGGAAAGAATTTAATAACGAAATTCTAAAGGTGGTTATGTTTTCATAATCACCTTTTAACTTTAAATTGTTTGTGGAGGGATTTAGTAATGGATAATATGAACGAAAATAACATTCCGGAAGAAAAAGAAGAAACAATCCAGGAAAAGCCTGTGAGCAGCTGGAAATCGGGCTGGAAAAAAGAGCTTCTTGACTGGATTGAAGCTATTGTCATTGCGGTTGTTGTTGCTTTGGTTTTAAGAAATTTCGTTCTTACTCTTGCTTTGGTTGACGGTGCAAGTATGGAAAGAACTTTAAGCCATGGGGACAGATTATATGTTAATAAAGTTTTCTATTCTCCTGAAAAAGGCGATATTGTTATAATTGACACCGATAAGCATCCACAGGGCCCTCTCGTTAAAAGAGTTATTGCAACAGAAGGGGATACGATTTATATAGACCGCGTTTCAGGTATGGTTTATGTTAATGACGAACTTTTAGAAGAGGATTATATAAAAGGAAAGACAGTTCTCCCTGTGCAGAAAGATAATCTCGGTATTGTAAGAGGCTATTACG
>JAFQRU010000049.1 GCA_017409915.1 Clostridia bacterium | reverse complement strand
TTTCCACATTATCCACAGGTGTAACTTGTTTTTTATAAAAATCAGGGGTAAAACCCATAGTTATCCCCAGAAATCCCGTAAAATCAATGCTTATCCACTTTGAGTTTCGACTTTTTATTTTGGTTTACAATAATTATTTTTCTTTTTAGGACAAGGAATTCCGATATTTTAAAAAACAAAATGGTTATAATAATGAAAGAAAGCCAATTTTTTCTTATTATAACTATTTTTTATTGTGGTTTTTTGTTGCTTTTCAGAATCGTTTATGATATAATTATAACAAATTATATACAGTCGCAAAAATGTGACGGAATGGAGAATATATGAATAATCAAAAAGACTTTAAACCATATATTCCTGCCGAGAGAGTTACACCTGAACTCACTATTACTTCTATTATATTAGGTATTCTTCTCGCAGTAATATTTGGTGCAGCCAATGCCTACCTTGGACTTCGAGTGGGAATGACTGTTTCGGCATCCATCCCAGCCGCAGTTATATCTATGGGAGTTATCCGCGTTCTTATGCGCAAAAACTCCATTTTAGAAAGCAATGTTGTTCAGACAATCGGGTCTGCCGGCGAATCTCTTGCCGCAGGCGCAATCTTTACTCTTCCCGCTTTGTTCTTATGGGCAAAGGAAGGCGTTATGGACAAGCCTGGTATTTTAAGCATAACCCTTATTGCTTTAATCGGCGGACTTCTTGGCGTTTTCTTTATGATTCCACTGAGAAATGCCCTTATTGTTAAAGAACACGGCATCCTCCCTTATCCGGAAGGAACTGCTTGCGCTGAGGTTTTACTCGCAGGCGAAGAGGGCGGCGCTAACGCTTCCACAGTTTTTGCAGGTATGGGTTTTGCAGCACTCTTTAAGTTCATCATTGACGGACTTAAAGTTGCGGCAGGCGAAATAACATTAAATGTAGGCAAATTTTTCAAAGGTTTCGCAGGGGCAATCGGAACACAGGTTTATCCTGCTGTTTTAAGTGTTGGGTATATATGCGGTCCGAGAATTTCTTCCTATATGTTCTCAGGCGGTGTGCTCAGCTGGATGGTTTTAATCCCTATGATTGTTCTCTTTGGAGAAAAACTTGTTTTAGCTCCGGGAACTGTTCCAATCGGTGAGCTTTACGCAAATGGCGGAGCTTCTGCAATCTGGTCAACATATATAAGATATATTGGTGCAGGCGCTCTTGCAACAGGCGGTATCATAAGCCTTATTAAGTCTCTTCCTCTTATAGTTAAGACTTTCACAGGCGCTATAAAGAGTGCTTTTGGTGCTAAGGCTGTTGACACAGGAAGAACTTCCAAGGATATGAATATGGGCATTGTTTTAATCGCAATCCTCGTTTTAACTGTTTTAGTATGGCTCGTTCCTGCTATCCCTGTTACATTCTTAGGTGCAGTTTTAGTTGTAATCTTCGGTTTCTTCTTCGCAACAGTTTCATCCCGTATGGTTGGTCTTGTTGGAAGCAGTAACAACCCTGTTTCAGGTATGGCAATCGCTACACTTTTAATCACAACACTTCTTCTTAAATTTACAGGAAGTCTTGGCGCTGTTGGTATGACAAGCGCCATTGCAATCGGTTCTATAATCTGTATCGTATCTGCAATAGCAGGCGATACATCTCAGGACCTTAAAACAGGCTATCTTTTAGGGGCAACTCCTCAGAAACAGCAAATCGGCGAACTTATCGGTGTTGTTGCATCTGCCCTTGCAATCGGCGGAACTCTTTATCTTTTAGACACCGCTTGGGGCTTTGGTTCTGAAGAAATTGCAGCTCCTCAGGCAACTCTTATGAAGATGATTGTTGAGGGTGTTATGGAAGGCCAGCTTCCTTGGGCACTTGTATTTATCGGCGTATTTATCGCAGTTATTGTTGAAATCTTAGGTATACCTGTTCTTCCATTTGCAATCGGTATCTATCTCCCTGTTCAGCTTAATGCTTGCATTATGATCGGAGGTCTTATCCGTCTTGGCGTTGACAAGCTTAAGAGGGACGAAAACGAGAAAAAGATAATTACAAACAACGGTATCCTTTTCTGCTCAGGTATGATTGCAGGCGAAGGCCTTGTTGGTATTCTCCTTGCTCTCTTTGCAGTTTTCGGAATAGATAAAGTATTCAACCTTTCTGCTATGCTTGGCATCCCTGCTGTCGTTTCAGAGATTTTAGGTCTTGCTCTTTTAGCAGTTATCATTCTTACAGTTCTTAAATTTTCCGTTTGGAAAAAGAAAAGTAAGTAAGATATGAAAAAGAAAAATATTATTCCTTCGAATTATCTTGAAAAGAAGCCTCTTCGCTCCCCGTATATTACTTGGAATACAGACGAAAAAGGCGTTGTAACCCTCGAAATTGAGAATAGCGGTATCTATAACAAAATCGCACAGAAGCTCTTTAAAAAGCCAAAAATAAGCTATATTCATCTTGATGATATGGGAAGCTTTTTATGGCCCCTTATGGACGGCGAAAAAGACATTATCTCTCTTGGGGAAATGGTGGATGAGCATTTTGGAGATAGCGCAAAACCTCTCTATGAGAGATTAGCAAAATTTATTCAGATTTTAGAGAGCTATCACTTTATAATCTTAAACGATTAAACCAAAAGCCGTGGCAATTCGCCACGGCTTTTTTATGCAATAAAATAGGCATCGCTTACGCGATGCCTTTAATTTTTAAATTAGTTGTTTCCGCCTGCCATTGCAGCAACTTCAGCAGCAAAGTCGTCTGACTTCTTTTCAAGACCTTCGCCCTTTTCAAAACGAGCGAACTTAACAACTTCGATTGTTGTGCCGAGTTCTTTTGCAACACCGTCTAAGAACTTCTTAACATCCATGTCAGGGTCCTTAACGAATGCCTGATCGTTTAAGCAAATGTCCTTAAAGAATTTCTTAATTCTACCAACAATCATCTTTTCAACGATTGCTTCCGGCTTACCTTCTTCAAGAGCCTGAGCCTTTAAAATTCTCTTTTCGTTTTCAACTTCTTCAGCCGGAACTTCATCTTCCTTAACATACTTAGGGAAAGAAGCTGCAACCTGAAGAGCAACATCGTGTGCTGCACTCTTGAATAAATCTGTGTCAGCCTTAGACTCGTCGCCGAGCTTAAAGTTAACTAAAACACCGATTTTACCGCCGCCATGAACATAAGCTGTGTTAACGCCTTCATATCTTGCAAAACGACGAAGATTCATATTTTCGCCGATTGTAGCAATCTTTTCTGTTAAAGCATCGCCAACCGTCTGTCCATCATAAAGAGGAGTAGCTTTAAGAGCTTCAACATCAGCTGGGTTACTGTCTGCAATACACTTTGCAACATCGTGAACGAACGCCTGGAAATCAGCATTCTTTGCAACGAAGTCTGTTTCTGTATTGATTTCAACAACAACGCCTGCATTATCAAATAATGAAGCTTCAACAAGACCTTCTGCTGCAATTCTGCCAGCCTTTTTAGCAGCAGTTGCAAGACCTTTTTCACGAAGGAACTCAACAGCTTTATCCATATCGCCGTTTGTTTCTGTTAAAGCCTTTTTACAATCCATCATACCGCAGTTTGTCATTTCTCTGAGAGTTTTAACATCCTGAGCTGTAAATGCCATTATATATCACTCACTTTCGTAAAATTTCAATTTAAGAATTACTGTTCGTCAAGCATATCGAGAGAAACATCTTCTCCGATTTCAGCTTCTTCTGCAACAGGAGCAAATTCTTCGCCCTGTCTTCCTTCGATGATAGCGTTGCCGATTGTAGAAACGATAAGTTTTACGGCACGGATAGCGTCATCGTTACCAGGAATTGGATAATCAGCTTCTTCTGGGTCACAGTTTGTATCAACGATTGCGATAACCGGAATACCAAGCTTTTTAGCTTCCAAAATTGCATTCTTTTCTTTTCTTGGGTCAACAACAAAGAGAGCTGATGGAATTTCTTTCATCTCTTTGATACCGCCAAGGAACTTTTCAAGTTTTTCAGCTTCAAGGTTAAGC
>JAFQRU010000048.1 GCA_017409915.1 Clostridia bacterium | reverse complement strand
TGGAACAGCCTCACATTCCAAAACCTTACCAACTCTTATATCCATTTCCAAGAACTTTTCAAAATCAATGTCTTTTGCGAATGGCTCGATTTCTATTTTCTCTTCGGAAACAGCAAATTCCTCTTCAAGCTCTGCCATTTTCTTTTCAGCGTCAATTCTTGCAAAGAGAGGGGTCGCCTCGCCGATTTTCTCTCCTGCTTTAAGTTCGCCGAAATTAAGGGACTCATAAGAGAGAGCGGTAAAGCCCATCTGCTTTGCAATTTTCTCGCCTGTTTCAGGCATAAACGGTGTGATGAGTGATGCGATAAAACGGATTGCTTCGCAGAGGTTATACATAACATCGGCTAAAACATCCTTCTTCTCTTCATCCTTCGCAAGTGCCCAAGGCATTGTTTCGTCAATATATTTATTGGCTCTATTTGCAATAGCCATAACCGCGCCAAGCGAGTCGGAAACACGAAGTTCTTCCATAAAGCGAGCAGCGTTTTCCTTTGCCTCGTTGCAGGTCGCAATTAAGTCTTCGTCAAATTCTGTTTTTGAGGAAGTGCTTGGAATAACCCCGTCAAAATACTTATTCACCATTGCGGCGGTTCTGTTAACAAGGTTTCCTAATGTGTTAGCAAGATCAGTATTAAATGAAGAAATAATCTTTTCATAGGTTATTGTTCCGTCCTGAGCAAAAGGCATTTCGCGGAGAAGATAATATCTTACAGCGTCAACCCCGAAGTGACGAACCAAATCGTCTGCATAGATAACATTTCCCAAAGATTTGCTCATCTTGTCTGTGCCGTTTAAAAGCCACGGATGACCAAAAATCTGTTTAGGGAGAGGCTCGCCGAGGGCCATTAAAATAATCGGCCAGTAAATTGTATGGAATCTTAAAATATCCTTACCGATAATATGAACATCAGCAGGCCAGTATTTTTCGTAAAGCTCGCCCTTTTTATCAGGAGTATAGCCTAATGCGTTTATATAGTTGCTGAGGGCATCAATCCAAACATAAACAACATGCTTATCGTCAAAGGTAACAGGAACACCCCAATCAAAGCTTGTTCTGGATACGCAAAGGTCCTGAATCCCTGGTTTTATAAAGTTGTTCACCATTTCACGCTTTCTTGACTCAGGCTGAATAAAATCAGGATTTTCCTCAATATGCTTCATTAAAGCATCCTGATACTTGCTCATTTTGAAGAAATATGCCTCTTCGTTTTCCTTATGGACTTCCCTTCCGCAGTCAGGGCATTTGCCGTCAACTAACTGTGTGTCTGTCCAGAAAGACTCGCAAGGGGTGCAGTACCAACCCTCATAAGAGCTTTTATAAATATCCCCCTGGTCGTAGAGCTTTTTGAAAATCTTCTGAACGCTATCTACGTGGTAATCATCCGTTGTTCTTATGAACTTATCATAGCTTGTGTTCATAAGGTCCCAGATTTTGCGGATTTCCCCTGCAACACCGTCAACATAATTCTGTGGGGAAACACCCTCTTTTTCAGCAAGCTCCTGAATTTTCTGGCCATGTTCGTCTGTTCCTGTTAAGAAGAACACATCATAGCCTAAATATCTCTTAAATCTT
>JAFQRU010000047.1 GCA_017409915.1 Clostridia bacterium | reverse complement strand
TTTCCGCATGGATATACCCTTTGCCCTTTTTGGTCTGAATATGGATAACCGTAAGCTCGTTACTTTTTTTAGCTTCATTTAAAAGAAGTTCAATTTCTTCAACATCGTGGCCATCGGCAGGACCCATATATTTTATTCCAAGACTTTCAAACAAACCGTCTTTGATAACTATCCTCTTTACTCTGTTCTTAAACTTAGAAAAGCCTCGCTCAACAGATTTCCCTATAAACGGAATTTTTCTGGTTGACTTTTTAAGACCTCTTTTAAACTTAAAATATCCCGGGGTTAACCTTAGCCGATTAAGCTGAGATGACAGAAGACCAACGCTTGGAGAAATAGCAATTCCGTTATCGTTTAAAATTATAATCATTGGGATTTTAAGACTTCCAGCATGGTTAAGAGCCTCATAAGCCATTCCGCCTGTCATAGCTCCGTCACCTATAACCGCAACGACAACGCCCTCTTCTCCTGAAAGTTTCTTCGCAGTTGCAATTCCCAAGGCAGCGGAAATTGAGGTTGAACTGTGCCCTGTATTAAAGCTGTCAGTCTCGCTTTCAGAGGTTTTAGGGAAACCAGAAAGACCATCCATTTTTCTGAGATTATCAAAATCGTTTTTTCGTCCTGTAAAGATTTTATGGACATAAGACTGGTGTCCCACATCCCACACAATTTTATCAGTTTCAAGGTTTAAAGAGCGATGCAAAGCAACAGTAAGTTCAACTGCACCAAGGTTTGATGCAAGATGCCCTCCTGTTTTGGAAACCTTTTCAACTAAAAACTCTCTTACCTCTTGACAAAGCTCATTAATTTCTGAATTATTCAAAGCTTTAAGGTCTGCCGAAGTGTTGATTTTATCAAGAATTTTCATCGCACTTTTTCGCTTTCTTTTGTGTATAATCTAACTATTTTATTATAACCTATTTTTTTTATAATGTCAACAAAATAAACACCCCGTTTGGGGTGTTTATTTTATATGAATTTTTATATTTTTAGAGTAAATTTCTCTGTATTTTACCGCTTACTGTTTTAGGGAGACTTTCCTTAAATTCAACAATTCGCGGATACTTATATGGAGCTGTTTTCTCCTTAACATAAGTCTGGATTTCCTTTTTGAGTTCTTCGGTTGGCTCTGTTCCATCAACGAGCACAATGCTAGCCTTAACAATCTGGCCTCTTACCTCGTCAGGAACAGGAGAAACACCGCACTCTAATACATACGGAAGTTCCATAATAACGCTCTCAATTTCGAATGGTCCTATTCTGTAACCTGATGACTTAATAACATCGTCAGCACGGCCAACATACCAATAGAATCCGTCTTCATCACGCCAAGCAACATCGCCTGTGTGGTAATAGCCGTCATGCCAAACCTCAGCGGTTTTGTCCGGTGCATTATAATATCCTGCGAACAATCCGCAAGGAGCACCATCTTTAACATTAATAACGATTTCGCCGTTTTCGGATGTTTTAACAGGATTTCCGTCGGAATCCACAAGAGCAACATCATATATAGGCGCAGGTTTACCCATAGAGCCAATCTTATGAGGCGCGCCTACCATATTTCCTATAATCATTGTGCTTTCTGTCTGACCAAAGCCTTCAATAATCTGAAGTCCTGTCGCCTTTTCAAATTGTCTGTAAACCTCAGGATTTAAGGCTTCTCCTGCTGTTGACATATGCTTAACAGATGAAAAATCATATTTTGATATATCCTGTTTAATCATCATTCTAAGCATAGTCGGTGGAGCACAGAATGTTGTTATCTGATACTTTTCAAACATCGGGAGAATATCTGCCGCATCA
>JAFQRU010000046.1 GCA_017409915.1 Clostridia bacterium | reverse complement strand
GAGACCAACTTCTGCTGCAAGCGGACGGAGCTGATCAATTGTTCTGCCGTCAACACGCTTACCTTCATCTAAGAGCCATCTTCTAACAACAGTCTTCTGGAGCTTATATAAAGCTTCGTCAATCTGTCCCTGATATTCATCAACCGGATACTTTTCTTCAAAGTATTCATAAACCTTTTCATAAACAACTTTAAGTCTGTCATCACGAACAGTTTTATCGTCTGTATCCATAGCTTCTTTAACCATATCTTCAGCATATTCCTTAATATCGTTAAAGAGAACTTCGTCAACTGTTATATGCTCATATTCAAACTTAGGCTTGCCAATTTCATCCTGAATTGTCTTAATGAAAGCAACAATTTTCTTGATTTCTTCATGAGCAAACATAATTGCGTCATACATAACATCTTCAGGAACTTCGTTAGCTCCTGCTTCAATCATAACAACCTTAGCTGCGCTACCTGCAACTGTTAAGTTAAGGTCGCTCTTCTCTCTCTGCTCAAGAGTTGGGTTGATAACAAATTCGCCGTCAACCAAGCCAACATAAACAGCAGCGATTGGGCCGTTAAATGGAATATCAGAAATTGATACAGCCGCAGACGCACCAATCATAGCACAGAATTCAGGAGCATTATCCTGCTCAACTGACATAACTGTTGCAACGATAGAAACATCGTTTCTTAAATCCTTTGGGAATAAAGGACGCATTGGTCTGTCGATAACTCTAGCTGTTAAGATAGAGTTTTCAGAAGGCTTGCCTTCTCTCTTCATAAAGCTTCCTGGGATTTTACCAACAGCATACATCTTTTCTTCATAGTCAATGCTAAGAGGGAAGAAATCAATCCCGTCTCTTGGCTTTGGAGATGCAGTTGCGGCAACCATAACAGCAGTATCGCCGTATCTTACCATAACAGCACCATTTGCAAGGCCAGCCATCTTACCGTTTTCGATAACAAGCTTTCTGCCCGCAACTTCTGTTTCAAAAGTTTTAAAATTAAACATATTTTCCTCCTATGTTCGGGTCTGCCGCTTAGCACTTAGAAATAGTCTTTTGCCTCATAAAAGAGTATTTCTAACTGCTAAATAACAAACCCCAAATTTTTATTTTAATAGCAAGCAAGTCCTTGCCATACGGCAAAGACTTACCCTTATTTATTTTTTAGTGTCTTAAACCAAGTGCATTTACAATAGCACGGTATCTTTCGATATCGTTCTTCTGTAAGTAAGCTAAGAAGTTTCTTCTAACACCAACCATCTTTAAAAGACCGCGGCGGGAATGATGATCCTTCTTATGAACTTTAAGATGTTCATTAAGTTCATTGATTCTTTCAGTAAGGATTGCAATCTGAACCTCAGGAGAACCTGTGTCGCCTTCGTGAGTTGCAAACTGCTTGATAATTTCTTGCTTTCTTTCTTTTAACATTTTTTATACCTCCAAAAATTTTTATCCCCTTAAAGCATAGTGTGAGGCGGAGTTCTATTCCCCCATACCAAGCCTTAGGTTATACAGCCTTCTAATAATAACACATCTTTTCCAAGATGTCAACTGTTTTTGCTAAATTATTCCTTAATAAATCAATATTATTCTTTTACTGCATCAAAAAAGCTTTTTGCCATATTCATATCCTCGGAAAGTTGTTCCTTCAACTTATCAAGGCTTTCGAATTTGCTTATATCTCTTATTCTACTAAAAAATTCTATTTCAATCTGCTCTCCATAGATATCGGCATCAAAATCTCCTATTGCAGTTTCGATGTTCTTTCTTTCATCGGAAACAGTAGGTTTTTCTCCTACATTAGTAATAGAACAATACTTATTTTCTCCGATTTTGCAAAGAGTTATGTATACTCCCTCTTTTGGAAGGATAGCTCCAGCCGGATATTCAATGTTTGCTGTGGGAAAGCCGATGGTTCTTCCGAGTTGTTTACCTTTTATAACAGTTCCTCTAATAGAAAAACCACGAGTCATAAACTCCTTCGCCGTTTCCATTTCTCCCTCTGTGATAAATTCTTTTATCTTTGAGCTTGAAACTGTAACTCCGTCAATTTTAATGCAGTCCTTTATGAATACATCAATATTATCCTTTTTGCAAAGTTCTTCAAGTCTTTTTGCATCTCCTTGAGCCCCTTTGCCAAAACGATAATTAAAGCCGACAAAAACGGCTTTTGCGTCCATACGGTTTTTAACGTATTCCTCTATGAATTCATCATAGGGGATATTTTTAACATTGTTAAACTCCTCAATAACGGCAACCTCGACGCCCATTTTTTCAAGGATTTCGAGGCGTTTCTCCAAAGAGTTTATGCCTAGTTCTCCTTTATTGGGGCTATCCTTAAACATATAAACAACGGGCAAAAGTTCGTGTTCCCTGGAAAAACTCAGCATATCGGAAATTATCGCAATATGTCCTTTATGGATTGCATCAAAATTGCCTAATGCCACTGAACTGTTTTCAATTTTCAAATTCTCTGAACCGAAAATTTTTCTCATTTAGGAGCCTCCCCGTAAAAAGCGCGCAGCACTTTTACCTTTCCGCCGAAAATGGTGCAAAGAGCAAGGAATTTTCCTTGTTCATCGTACACCCTGAAGATTTTTTCATCTTCTATTCCGTTTAGCTTTACTTCTATCCCATTGCAAAGTCTTCTAGCGTTTCTGTCGGCTAAAACAACTTTATCATAATGGGATAAAACCACATCAATACCAATTAAAAATGAAAAATCGTTATTCTTCGCCTTTTCCTCTACTTCTTCTAAGGTAAAGGCATTTTCAATTTTAAAATCCCCTGAGCGAGTTCTTTTAAGGGCAGACATAACTCCGCCACAGCCAAGCTTTTTACCTATATCGTGGCAAAGGGTTCTTATGTATGTCCCCTTTGAACAGTCAACCAAAAAGGTGACTTTGTTTTCCCTCAAATCAACGCTTTGAATATCAATTGCAAAAATCGTTACGGGTCTTGGGGCAAGCTCAACCGTTTTGCCCTCTCTTGCAAGTTCATAAAGCTTTTTACCGTCCACTTTAACTGCGGAATACATAGGTGGAACCTGCTCTATATCCCCAACAAAGGACATAATTGCCTCTTTTATTTTCTCTTCATTCAGAGAAACATCTTGTCTTTCCAAAACCTCTCCGCTTATATCCTGAGTATCGGTAACAATCCCTAATGTAAGCTCAGCAAGATACTGCTTTTCCTTGGCTGTAAGCTCCTCGGCAAGCTTTGTCCCCCTGCCGATACACATTGGCAAAACGCCCTCGGCATCAGGGTCAAGTGTCCCCGTATGACCGATTTTTTTAATACCAAGAATTTTTCTCAGTCTATAAACAACATCATGAGATGTTATTCCAAGAGGCTTGTTAACATTTATAATTCCGTCCATTTACATCACCTTTAAAAGAGCCTCTTCAAGGCTTTTCTTAACGGAAGCTTTAAGTTCATCAATAGAGAGTTCGGAAGAAAAACCTGCCGCTCTTATGTGTCCTCCACCGCCATAGCCTTCGGCGATTTTTGAAACATCAATAAATTCGTTGGACCGAAGACTTACCTTAAAGCCATCTCCTCTTTTTCGGATATACGCTCCAACCTCAACTCCCACAATTTTAGTGGGAAGGGTCACAATATCTCCTGCTCCGTTTTCGTCAATTTTCGCCTTTTCAAAATCCTCATCGCAAAGGTACATTATGCATCCTTTCCCTTCTGAGAAAAATTCGAGACGAGTAAGAGCCGTTTCATATAAATCAAGATATTCCTTAGTAAGTTTATAAAAAACTTCTCTTGAAATTTTGGCAAAATCCGCCCCGCTTTCAATAAGGTCAGCAACTATGCGATGAGTTTTAGGAGTTACTGATGAGTACTTGAAATTCCCCGTATCGCAGGCGATTGCAATATAGATATTACTTGCAATTTCAGGAGTTATCTTTACCTTTAATGCTTTCAGGGTATCAAAGACAATCTCCCCTGTCGCAGGAGCATCAACAACGATTGTTTCCTCTGCGTATGGCTTATGGGTTATATGGTGGTCAATAGCCACGGTTTTCCCTTTAAACTCCGCTCCGCCCAAAGAAACGCGATTAAAGTCAGCACAATCAAGAGCAACAAGCAAATCGCACTCCTCCGGGGAAATATCGCTCATCATATCTTTTCCGCAGATTTCTCTGTATTCTTTTGTATCCTTTTTAAAGTCCCCAAGAAAGACATTTGCTTGTTTCCCTAAGGCAATAAGGCCTAAGGCAAAAGCATATGAGCTTCCAAGGGCATCACCGTCAGGGTTTTCATGAGTGAAAACAGCAATTTTATTTGCTTTTCCAATCATCTTTTTAAGTTTCTTAAACATAAAATCCCCTCGCTTACAGATTTTTGAGTACCTCGCTTATATGTGAGCCGTATTCAATAGAATCATCTAAAACGAAGTTAAATTCAGGCGTGTATCTAAGGTCAATTCTATGACCTATTTCTTTTCGAATAAAGCCTGCCGCCCCTTTAAGAGCATCAATGGCACCCTTTTTTGCACTATCGTCTCCCAAGACACTTATATAAGCCTTGGCAAAGCGCAAATCTTTTGTGACTGAAACATTAACAACGGAAACCATATTTGTTTTAAGTCTTGGGTCTTTTAAGTCTCTTATAACAAAGCTTAATTCCTTTTTAACCTCTTCAGAAATTCTGTCTATTCTGTTATATGCTCCCATATTAACCTCCTAATTTTCGGTTACTCAGGCATAACCTGTTCCATAACATAAGCTTCGATAATATCTCCATCTTTAATGTCGTTGAACTTATCAATGCTTACACCACATTCATAGCCTGATGCAACTTCCTTAACATCGTCTTTAAATCTTTTGAGTGAGCCAAGCTCGCCTTCGTGAATAACAATGCCGTCACGAACAACTCGAACCTTACTGTTTCTTGTCACCTTACCGTCGGTTACATAAGCACCACCGATTGTTCCAACGCCGGAAACCTTAAAGGTTGTTCTGATTTCAATATGACCTGTAACGCTTTCACGGAACTTAGGTGCAAGCATACCCTTCATAGCAGCCTCAATGTCTTCAATAGCATCATAGATAACTCTGTAAAGTCTGATATCAATATCGTTATCCTCGGCAGAGATTACAGCGCCGGGAGTTGGTCTTACATTAAATCCAACAATAATCGCATTTGATGCACTTGCAAGCATAACATCGGATTCTGTTACAGCACCAACCGCTCCGTGGATAACATTAACCTTAACTTCCTCGTTTGCAATTCTCTCTAAGGACTGACGAACAGCCTCAACGGAGCCCTGAACATCGGCTTTAACAATAATATCAAGAGTCTTCATCTTACCCTCTTCAATATGTTCAAAGAGGTTATCAAGCGAAACTGCCTTTTTAGCATTCTGAGCTTCCTGCTTTGCCTTGAACTTTCTTGCTTCAACAACTTCACGGGCTTTTCTTTCGTCAGATACCACATAGAAAGTATCGCCGCCCTCAGGAACTTCGGAAAGACCTAAAATCTCAACAGGGATAGATGGCTTAGCCTTTTTAACAGGCTTGCCCTTATCGTCCATCATAGCACGAACTCTGCCCACAGCAGTTCCTGCAACCATAATGTCACCCACGTTGAGTGTTCCGTTCTGGACAAGAATACTTGCAACAACGCCTCGGCCCTTATCGAGCTGAGCTTCAATAACAGTACCCTTTGCAGGACGGTCCGGATTAGCTTTAAGCTCTTTCATTTCAGCAACTAAGAGAACCATATCTAAAAGTGTATCAATGTTCTGATTTAATTTTGCTGAAATAGGAACACAGATTGTGTCTCCGCCCCATTCTTCCGGAACAAGACCGTGTTCTGTAAGTTCCTGCTTAACACGGTCAGGGTTTGCACCCTCTTTATCAATCTTATTAATTGCAACAATAATGCTTACATTGGCAGCTTTTGCGTGGTTAATAGCCTCAATTGTCTGTGGCATAATACCGTCATCTGCCGCAACAACTAAAATTGCAATATCGGTAACCAAAGCACCTCTTGCACGCATAGCGGTAAAAGCTTCGTGCCCAGGAGTATCGAGGAATGTAATTTTCTTATCGTTAACTCTTACTCTGTAAGCACCGATATGCTGTGTAATACCACCGAATTCGCCACTTGTTACATTAGTGTTTCTTATGGCGTCAAGAAGGGATGTTTTACCGTGGTCAACATGACCCATAACAACTACAACCGGAGAACGAGGCTTTAAGGATTCAGGAGCGTCCTCAACATCGTTAAAGAGCTTATCTTCTTCTGTAATAATAATCTCTTTCTCAATTGTTCCGCCAAAATCCTCAACAACCAATGTTGCTGTATCAAAGTCAATAACCTCATTTACTGATGCCATAATTCCGAGAAGCATAAGCTTTTTGATTATTTCAGCCGGAGCTTTCTTCATTCTCTCCGCAAGTTCGCCAACTGTAATTTCGTCAGGAACCATAACCTCAATAACCTCTTTCTTCTCTTTCTTAACCACCTGACTCATATCGTCAACCGGTCTTCCCTTAGTAGATTTGAGGTTCTTCTTATTATTCTTAATTTTCTGCTTTTTTACTCCCTCACTGTTAACATTTTCAGGGATAAGTTCTTCCAATTTCTCTGTATCGAGATGGTCAAGGTCAACGGCGTTGGCACGGGTGTCAACAACTCTTACCTTTCTTGCAGGTATCTCTTCGCTAAGACCCTCGCTTTCAAGCTCGATAACTGTTCCGTCGTCTCGCTTTTTAGCCTTTTTCTCAATTTTCGGCTTAGGAGCCTCCTCAACCTTTACTGGGAAGATTATAGAAACATCCTCCACCTGATGCTTCTGAGTCAAATACTCATAAATAACATTAAGCTCGTTATCATCTAAAATGCTCATATGGCTCTTATCTGAAACATTATAATCATGAAGAATCTGAACTAATTCCTTACTTGGAATACCAAAGCTTTTTGAAAGCTCATACGCTTTAAACTTTGCCATAATATCGCCCACTTTCTAAATATTTTCTATGTCAGTCGCATACTGTTTTATTCCATTTGCGAAATTTTCGTCGCTTATTGATAAAACAACTGCGCTTTCCCGACCTGCAAACCTGCCGAGAATTTCTCTGTTTCCTATTTCAAGATATTCAACGCCTGCCCCCTGGCATAAGGCTTTGAATTTTTTCTTTGTGTTATCCGATGCATCAGAGGAAATTATAATAAGCTTTGCTTTTTTATATTTTATTCTGTCCTGCGCCTTGGCTTCGCCAACTTCGGCTTTCCCCGCACGGCTTGCAAGACCAATTATACGAAATATATTTTCACTCACTTACCATTTCTCCCAATTTTTCATAAAATTCACTATCTAAACCGCATCTTAAAGCTCTTTCAAAAGCTTTTCTTTTTTGAGCCGCCAAAATACAGTTTTTATCTTTACAAATATATGCACCTCTGCCCATAGCTTTAAAGGAAAAATCAATTTCTATCTCGCCCTGAGGGCTTTTGACAACCCTTATAAGCTCTTCCTTTTCCTTTCTCGCTCTGCATACAACACACATACGAAGAGGATACATAATATCCCTCCCTTATTCTGCTTTAAGGTCGATTTTCCATCCTGTAAGTCTTGCTGCAAGTCTTGCATTCTGACCTTCCTTACCGATTGCAAGGGAGAGCTGGTCTTCCGGAACAACCGCATAACAGGTCTTGTTTTCTTCATCCACACGGATTGAAAGAACCTTAGCTGGGCTAAGCGCCTGACTTACATACTCAGCAGGGTCATCGCTATACTTAATAATGTCGATTTTTTCCCCTCTGAGCTCGTCGATAACCGCCTGAACTCTCATTCCCTTTGTGCCGATACATGTGCCCACAGGGTCAACATTTGGTGAATTTGACGCAACTGCAATCTTGCTTCTTGAACCAGGTTCACGGGTTAAGCCTTTAATTTCAATAATTCCCTGCTTGATTTCAGGAACTTCAAGTTCGAAAAGGCGTCTAACAAGACCAGGATGTGAACGAGAAACCAAAAGATGAAGGCCCTTAACTGAGTTTGCAACTTCGATTACGAAAACCTTATATCTTTCCCCAACCTTATACTTGTCAGTCTTAACCTGTTCGTTAGGCATTAAAACAGACTCAGCATTTTCAAGTTCGAGCATAATATTTCTCTTTTCGATTTTTCTTACCATTGCAGTCATAATGTCATTTGTTCTGTCAGAAAATTCGTCAAACATCTTTTCTCTTTCAGCTTCGCGGATTCTCTGGAGAACAACATTTCTTGCTGTCTGAGCCGCAATTCTTCCGAAAGCTGCCGGAGTAACTTCTCTTTCTACAACATCTCCAACTTCATAGTTAGGATTGATTTCTCTAGCGTCGCTAACGGAAATTTCGCTTTCCTTATCCTCAACCTCTTCAACAACAGTTTTGCGGGCATATACGCTTATTTTACCCGTTTTTTCATCAATATTGACTTTAATGTCGGAAACAGCACCGAAGTTCTTCTTATAAGCACTTATAAGAGCTGTGTTAAGGGCGTCAATAACGACATCTCGGCTTATTCCTTTTTCCTTTTCAATTTCGTCAAGTAATGTAAATAACTCTGCACTCATTTTTTTAAACACTAACCTTTCTATTTTAAAATTCAAAATGAAGCTTTACATAAGTAGTTTCATTTAATTTAATACTGATTTTTTCTCCTTCAAGGTCAATTGACACTTCGTCGCCGTCAAGTCCTAAAAGCTCTCCGCAAAGGTTTTTTGAGCCGTTATATGCCTTATAAAGACCTATGTCAACCATCTCGCCTTTATACATCCGGAAATGCTCTTCCTGTCTTAGCTTTCTCTCAATTCCGGGAGAAGAAACTTCAAGGAAATAGTTATTTGAAATAGGGTCATTCTTATCTAGTATACTGCTCAGTTCACGGCTTATCGCCTCGCACTCGTCAATGGTTATTCCGCCTTCACGGTCAACATAGACACGCAAGAACCAGGAATTTCCTTCTTTGACATACTCAACATCATAGACAAAGCAACCTTGCTCCTTAGCAACCGGAGTCGCCATATCAAGAACTGTTTTTTCTGTTTTTGAATACATCCTTTCACCTCCAAGAGATTTTGGTTTAATTAAGCAAAGAAGTGAGGCTCACGCCTCACTTCAAGATGTCTTCTATTAAACTCTATACATATACTAGCACAAAACCCGCCATTTGTCAAGACTTATTTATGATTTTGGCAAGTTCATCCATAAAGGAATTTATGTCTTTAAACTGTCTGTAAACAGAGGCAAATCTTACATAAGCAATATCGTCAAGCTTTTGAAGTCTTTCCATTACCATTTCGCCGATTTTCTCGGTGGAAACTTCTTTCTCCAAAAGGTTGTAAAGCTTTGTTTCGATTTCTTCAACAACGCCTTCAATATCCTTTAATGAAATCGGGCGTTTTTCACAGGCTCTGACAAGACCGTTGATAATCTTATCTCTGTCAAAGCTTTCTCTTGTTCCGTCTTTCTTTACAACGATAATCGGAATGCTTTCAATCTTTTCGTAAGTTGTAAATCTCTTTCCGCACTCCAAGCATTCGCGACGGCGGCGGATTGTTGCCCCTTCATCAGTTGCACGGGAGTCTATAACTTTACTCTCTGTGTGACCGCAAAACAAACATCTCATAATTTCCCCTCCAAAACTAAGGATTAATCCATATTCTTATATTTATCAAGAACCTTTTCAATTCTTCCGATTGGATTTAATAATGTGCTGATTGAACGCTCAGCGTTAAGCTCGCTTATAATAAGAGCAATATACTTTGACATGTCAACCTGCTTATACCAAGGCTTATCTAAAAGGCCCGGTCTTGAATAGATAAGGTTCGTTGTAAAGATTGCATCAATAATGCCATCTTCATAAGCCTTGTCAAATTTTTCAAATCCTTCTGTAAAGAGGCCAAAAGTTGAGAAAACAACAACTTTTTTAGCCTTTCTCTTTTTAAGTTCTTTCGCAACATCAATCATAGAGTCGCCGGAAGCAATCATATCGTCAACAACAATAACATTCTTGCCCTCAATGTCGGAGCCTAAGAATTCGTGAGCAACGATTGGGTTCTTTCCGTCAACAACCTTTGAATAATCTCTTCTCTTATAGAATGTTCCAAGGTTCATTCCGAGAACTGAAGAATAATACATACATCTTGACATAGCACCTTCATCGGGAGATACGATCATGGTGTTTTCTTTATCTAAAATAATGTCTTTGTCATATCTTAAACAAGCTTTAATCATCTGATATGTAGGCTGGATATTTTCAAAACCGCTAAGAGGAATAGCGCTTTGAACTCTTGCGTCATGAGCATCAAATGTAATGATGTTCTGAACGCCCATATTTATAAGCTCAGTTAAAGCCATAGCGCAGTCTAAGGATTCTCTCGCCATACGCTTATGCTGTCTGCCTTCATAAAGCATTGGCATAATAACAGTAAGTCTCTTTGCCTTTCCGCCGATTGCAGAGATATATCTTTTAAGGTCCTGGAAATGGTCATCAGGGCTCATCGGGACTTCCTGTCCATACATTTTATATGTCTGACCATAGTTGAAAACATCGGCGATAATATAAATATCGTGGCTTCTTACAGATTCAACGATACTTGCCTTTGCTTCCCCTGTGCCGAATCTTGTAGCTTTAACAGGAACTAAAAATGTATCAAGGTCAACATCTTCATTGAACTTTTTAAGATAATAGTTTACCCTTTCGCTAAACTCCTCTCCGCCTCTTAGAGACATTACGCTAAGCTTGCCTAAGTTATAGGACTCAACAGT
>JAFQRU010000045.1 GCA_017409915.1 Clostridia bacterium | reverse complement strand
TGGACCCCGGAACCTGCTTTATGCATACCAAAATATTCATTTTTATCTCCCTTTTAAGTAATAATTTAACATATAAGATAATTATAGCATAATAATATCGTAATATCAAGAAAATATTTTCTTTCAAATATCCCTAAATGCTCTTGAAAAATTTGTAAATTTAGGGTATAATAACTTTATCTGTGATTATTTATAAGTGTTTTCGCACTTACCAAGGAGGCAAATTATGATTACAAAGGAAGATTTAACTACTCTTTGTGAGCTTTCCCGTCTTTATCTTTCCGAGGAGGAAATGGAATCCTACGGCAAAGAAATGACGGATATTATGAATTTAATGGATACAATCGGGGAGTCAGATTTTGAGTATAACCCTATTGATATGGCAAACGCCGTTCCTTTCACATCTCTCCGCACTGACGAGGTTACAACCTTTTCTGATATGGACAAGATTGTTGAAAACGGCCCTGAAACTACGGAAAACCAGTTCGTTGTTCCGAAAGTTGTTGATTAAGGAGGAAAATTATGAGAACTATTAAAGAAGCAAGACAAATGCTTGATGAGAAAAAGATTTCCTCTGTTGAGCTTACGGAAGAATATCTTAAAAAAATCAAGGCTAATAACGAAAAATTAGGTGCTTATATAACAGTTTGCGAAGAAGACGCTATTGCTCAGGCAAAAAAAGCAGACGAGAAAATTGCCAAAGGAGAAGCTTCTTCTCTTACAGGTATTCCAATGGCGATTAAGGATAACATCTGCACAATGGGTATTAAAACCACTTGCGGTTCAAAAATGCTCGAAAGCTACATCCCGCCGTATAATGCAACTGTTATGGAAAAGCTTAACGCAGAGGGTATTGTTACTCTCGGTAAAACAAGTATGGACGAATTTGCAATGGGCGGTTCTTCCCAGACTTGCTATTATAATAAGCCGAAAAACCCATTCAATCCTACTTGCGTTCCGGGTGGTTCATCAGGCGGTAGTGCCGTTGCGGTTTCAGGGGATATGGCTCTTTGTTCACTTGGCTCTGACACAGGCGGTTCAATCCGTCAGCCTGCTGCATTTTGCGGTATAACAGGTATGAAGCCAACTTACGGAAGCGTTTCCCGTTTCGGGCTTGTGGCTTTCGGTAGCTCTCTTGACCAGATTGGTCCTTTTGCAAACTCTGCCCAGGACTGCGGAACAATCCTTAATGTTATTTCAGGAAGAGACAAAAACGACCACACATCCCGTGATATTAAGCTTGACTTTAACGCTCTCGTCGGCGAGGACATAAAGGGCAAGAAAATCGGCATTCCGAAGGAATTCTTTGGAGAGGGTATTGACGAAGAAGTTAAAGCATCCGTTATGGCGGTTGCAGATTTCTATAAATCAAAGGGCGCTGAGCTTGTTGAGGTTTCAATGCCAACCTTAAAATATGCGGTTTCTGCTTACTACCTCCTCGCTTGTGCTGAGGCAAGTTCAAACCTTTCCCGTTATGACGGCGTTAAGTATGGTTATAGAACAGATAGTCCTTTAAGCTATGATGAGCTTGTTAAAAAGTCCAGAAGCGAAGGCTTTGGGGACGAGGTTAAGAGAAGAATTCTTCTTGGAACTTATGCACTTTCAAGCGGATATTATGATGCTTATTATAAAAAGGCAATGGCTGTTCGTCAGCAGTTCCGTCGTGAGCAGGCAGAGATTTTTGAAAAGTGCGATGTTATGCTTACACCGACTGCTCCAACCGTTGCTTATGGATTAAATCAGAACATTGATGACCCTGTTAAGATGTATCTTGCAGACATCTGCACAGTTACAGCCAATATCGTAGGTATTCCATCTATCTCCGTTCCTTGCGGATATGACAAAAATGGTATGCCAATCGGATTCTCAATTTCTGCAAAGCAGTTTGACGACGCAAAGGCAATCCAGTTTGCAGACATTTATGAAAGAGAATTCGAAAGAAAATACGCAAACATCTAAATTAAAGTAAAGAAAGGCGTTTTATTATGAAGTTTGATACAGTCATAGGACTTGAAATACATGCCGAGCTTTCAACCAATGCCAAGGTTTTCTGTTCTTGCAGTGCTGAGTTCGGCGGAGCACCAAACACCCATATCTGTCCTGTTTGCACAGCTCAGCCCGGTGCTCTCCCAATTATAAACCAATCCGCAGTTGAATTTGCAATCAGAGCAGGTCTTGCTTTCGGTTGTGAAATCAACCGCTATTCAAGATTTGACAGAAAGAATTATTTTTATCCCGACAACCCAAAGGCATACCAGATTTCTCAGCTGGACCTTCCTCTTTGTATAAACGGAAAAATAGAGCTTTCAACAGGAAATGTTGTTAGAATTAACCGTATTCATCTTGAAGAAGATGCAGGAAAATTGGTTCACGACGATTATCATAATCAGAGCTGGGCAGACTTTAACCGTTGCTCTGTTCCGCTTATTGAAATCGTTACAGAGCCTGATATTAAGTCTGCTGAAGAGGCTGCCGAGGTTGTTTCCAAAATCGGTCTTTATCTTAAATACTTAGGCGTTTGCGATGCGAAGATGCAGGAAGGCTCTATCCGTGCCGATGTTAATATTTCCTTAAAGCCGGCAGGAAGCGATAAGCTTGGGGACCGTGCAGAGCTTAAAAATATGAACTCTATGCGCTCAATTATAAGAGCCATTGAATATGAAGTTGAGCGTCAGGCAGAGATTTTAGAAGATGGCGGAGTGGTTAAACAGGAAACACGCCGTTTTGACGATGCAATGGGAACAACAAGCCCAATGCGAACAAAGGAAAATGCCAACGACTATCGTTATTTCCCTGAACCTGATGTTTTAGCTATTACATTTACGGAAGAAGACATCGAAAACGCAAAGGCAAGAATTCCTCTTCTCCCTCACGAAAGAGTAGCGAAATATGTAAACGAATATAAGCTTACCGATGAGGATGCAAGAGTTATAACCTTGGAAAAATACCTTTCCGATTTCTATGACGAAACTGTTGCAATTTATCCTGAATATAAGAATGTTGCAAACCTTTTCTTAACAGAAATTATGCGACGCGTTAAAGATACAGAAGCAGAAGAAATTCCGTTCTCAGCACAGGATTTTGCAAAGGTTGTTGAAATGGCGGACAAAAATACTGTTAACAGAAACGATGCGAAAACCATTATCCGCATAATGTTTGAAGAGGGCGGAGACCCAATGGAGATTGCAAAGGCAAACGGCTTTATCGTTACTGTTGACACAAGTGCAATTTCAGACTTTATCGATAATCTCTTAAAAGAAAGAGCAGACCTTGTGGAAGATTACCACAACGGAAAGCAGAATGTTTTCGGCTTCTTTATGGGTCAGGCAACAAGAGCCTTAACAGGAAAGGCGACCCCGATGGCAATCAAACAATACTTGGAAGATGCTTTGAAGAAATAAAACTAAACATCAAAAAAGCAGAGGAAAATTCCTCTGCTTTTTTATTGCACGATATTATAAAGGCTGTTTAAAACTGCCCAGTTTTGGGGGAATGGGCGCATTAAATTCCAATACATTGCCCCTCTTAAATTATATTCACTGATGAGGAGTAGTTTTTCTCTTATGCTCTCCGCATCCTCAAACCAGACCTCGTGCCCTCTTCCCTCTTCGTCCGTATAATTAAAATATGGAGCTTTGGCATAGTCGTCAAACTGTATCTCCACCCCATATCGCCTTGCTATATCGACTGCTTCAACATTGGAAATGGAGTCCGCTCGGCTTTCGCCTTGCACAAACGGAAGGGTCCAGTCATAGCCATAGTTGGGTATCCCCATAAAAATTTTCTCAGGCGGAATTTCCGTTATGGCATATTCAATTACTCGGCGGACAGGCTCAATAGGTGCAACAGCGAGTGGCGGACCGTAGGTATACCCCCACTCGTAAGTCATTAAAAGCACGCCGTCAGATGCCTCCCCGATTTCTCGGTATCTGTGCCCCTCATACAAAAGCCCTCTTTGCTCAGCGGAAGTTTTTGGAGCAAGGGCGGTCAGGACGATTTTCCCCAAGGGGTTGAGCCTTTCCCTAAATCTCGAAATTAAAGCAGGGTATTTTAAATTATCCTCGGCGGGAAGAAACTCAAAGTCAATATCAAGTCCGCTATACCCTTTCTCCTCAATAACCGCCAGAACATTATTCATTAAATTTTCCTGCGCCTCTTCATTATTTAATATCTGCTGGGCAAGTTCGTTGCTGAAATTTCCTTGTTCGGTAAGGGTTGAAAGGTGGAGCAGAGGCTTAACCCCGAAAGGTCTTACCACCTCTAAAAGTGGCTCATCCTTGGGGATAATAAGTTCCCCTTGGGGTGTAAAACCATAGGTAAAAGGCGACATATAGGTAAGATAAGGGGATTGGAACCTGAGAAGGTCCAAATCTACAAATTCATAGGCATAGCCCGTAACCTCTGTCTCCCCTACTCTGTCTCCCTCATAGGAAATAAAAAGGGACTGGCCCACGGAAATATTATCTTTTGCGTCAAGCTGAGGATTGTTTCTATAAAGCTGATTTAAGCTTATTCCATAGGAAGACGCAATTCCCGACAGGGTTTCGCCATTTTTTACCGTGTGGGTTATTCTTGGAACTAAAACCACAATGGTCTGCCCCACAACAAGGGGTGTGTCGGGGGATAAATCGTTATTTGCAAGGAGATTAAAGATAGACACCCCATACTGACTTGCAATCCCCAAAAGGGTGTCTCCTCTTTTCACTCTGTGGATAAACATAAAAAACACCTCCGGCACTATTATATGCCGGAGGCGTTAATTTTATTGTTAATTACTCTGCTGCTTTATTTTTTGTTATTGCTTTAATAACAAAGAGTGTTCCGATTGTTAAAACTATTCCAAGTGGAAGAGTGATAAACGCGTTTGGAACAAAGCCTGCAACTATGTAGCAAACGAAAGAAATCGCTGCAACTGTTATTGCATATGGAAGCTGAGTTGAAACGTGGTTGATGTGGTTACACTGTGCGCCAGCTGATGACATAATTGTTGTATCAGAGATTGGTGAGCAGTGGTCGCCGCAAACCGCACCTGCAAGACAAGCTGACATACCAACTATCATAAGCGGGTCGGTTGCTGGGAAGATAGCTGTTACAATCGGGATTAAGATACCGAATGTTCACCAGGATGTTCCTGTTGCAAAAGCAAGAACACAAGCAACCAAGAAGATAATAGCAGGTAAAAGTCTTGCAAGACCTTCTGCTGCGCCTTCCATAAGGCCTGCAACATAAGCGTCTGCACCAAGAAGACCTGTCATATTTTTAAGAGTTGTTGCAAATGTTAAGATAAGGATTGCAGGAACCATAGCGATAAAGCCCTTTGGAACACATTCCATAGCTTCTTTGAATGTTACAACGCGTCTTGCAACGAGGTAAATCATTGTAAGAACCAAAGCTACGATACCGCCCCAAGGAAGACCAACTGTTGCATCTGTGTTAGCAAAAGCATCGACAAAGCTTGCACCGCTCCAGAATCCACCAACATAGATAAGAGCGAGAACGCTTAAAACAATGAGGATAACAACAGGGAGAATAAGGTCGATTACCTTGCCCTTTGAAGATGGAGCTTCGTCAACCACTTCTGCTTTTTCCCCTGATGTATAAAGGTCGCCTTTTGTAAGGGCATTAAACTCGTGGAGCTTCATTGGGCCGAAGTCAAACTTCATAAGAGTTATAGCAATAATAAATACGAATGTTAAAAGTGAATAGAAGTTAAACGGGATAGCCTTTATGAAAAGGGAAAGTCCCTGACCTTCCGGAGCATAACTTGCAACTGCTGCTGCCCAGGAAGAAACCGGAGCAATCATACAAATAGGAGCCGCTGTTGCATCAATAAGGTAAGAAAGCTTAGCTCTTGAAACCTTATGAGAGTCTGTTACAGGTCTCATAACAGAACCAACTGTAAGACAGTTGAAATAGTCATCGATGAATATTAAAACACCGAGGACAAATGTTGCGAAC
>JAFQRU010000044.1 GCA_017409915.1 Clostridia bacterium | reverse complement strand
TAATCACCTATTTAATTATACTATATTTTTAAAAAAAAATAAATATGTTAGTTTTTATTGTATAAATTTAAAATTTATATATTTTTGGAGGCAAAAAATGGACAATTTTTTAGAAATGGTTACAAACATTAACGGAACAGTTAATGGATGGGTATGGGGCCCTGTGATGCTTGTGTTCTTGGTTGGAACAGGTATCTTCCTCACTTGCGGACTTAAGTTTTTCCAGATAGGGAAAATCGGTCTCTGGATGAAGAACACCTTCGGCTCTCTCTTTAAGAAAAGCGCAAAGACCGGCAAAGATTCAAAAACAATCTCCTCATTCCAGGCGCTTTGTACAGCTTTGGGCGGAACAGTTGGTGTAGGTAATGTTGTTGGTGTTACAACTGCTATCGTAGCCGGTGGTCCTGGTGCGGTTTTCTGGATGTGGCTTGCAGCATTCTTTGGTATGATGACAAAGTATTCTGAAATCGTTCTTGGTCTTTTCTATCGTAAGAGAAACAAAGACGGAGAATGGCTCGGCGGCGCAATGGTATACCTTAAAGAAGGTTTTTCAGGCAAAAAAGGTCTTAAAGTTGTTGGTGCGATTTTGGGTGTTCTCTTTGCAGTATTCTGCATTATTGCATCATTTGGTATCGGTAATATGAGCCAGATTAACACAATTGCTGCAAACTTCACTGCAACCTTTAATATTCCTGCGGTGGTTACAGGTGTTATCCTGATGGCTCTTATGGCATTTATGGCATTGGGCGGCTTAAAGAGAGTTGCATCCTTTACTGAACTTCTGGTTCCTTTTATGTCAATTTTCTATATTATCGGCGCAGTTGTTATTGTTGCATTAAACTTCGACCAGCTTGGAGCTGCTTTCGTGGCAATCTTCAAGGGTGCATTCGGATTTAATGCGATTGCCGGCGGTGCTATCGGAACAACTATTATGCTTGCTGCACAGAAGGGTATTGCCCGTGGCGTATTCTCCAATGAAGCAGGTCTTGGTTCATCAGCTCTTGTTCACTCTGCTGCAGATGTGAAAGAACCTGCAAAGCAGGGTATGTGGGGCGTATTTGAAGTATTTGTTGACACAATCATCATCTGCTCTCTTACAGCGCTCGTTATCCTTACTTCCGGCGTAATTGATTTATCTACCGGTTTAGTTTCTGCAAGCTATGCACAGGATGGTGCATCTGTTCTTGTAACAAAAGCTTTCGTAAACACATTTGGAGTTGTGGGTGGATGGTTCGCAACAATTGCAATCTTCTTCTTTGCAATTTCTACCGTTATCGGCTGGTTTATATATGGTTCTAAGTCCTGTGAATTCCTCTTTGGAAAGACCACAACAGATGCATATAAGGCTATTTTTATCAGTATTATTATGGTTGGTGCAACAATGGATCTCTCTCTTGCATGGGATATTTCCGATACATTCAACGGACTTATGGCAATCCCTAACTTGATTGGTTTACTTCTCCTTTCAGGTACTGTATTTAAGATTAGCAAGAATTATCTTGCAAGATTAAAGGGCGAAAAAATTCAGCCAATGCTTTCAGCATATGATGACATTCAGGCTGAGATGGAAGCAAAGGAAGACTAATACTCAAAAAATCTATAAAAAGACCGACAAAAGTCGGTCTTTTTTGTTTGTGAAATATAAAATTTAATATTGTAATTTAAATATTAGTATGGTATAATTATTGTGTATGATTATAGACGGATGAAGGCAGGTGGGGGAAAATGAAGGTTGTTGTTGCGATTGATTCGTTTAAAGGTAGCCTTGATACATTTCATTCAGGGAAGGCTGTCAAGGAGGCGCTTTTAAAAGTGTATAAAGATGCACAGGCTGTTATTTCTCCTATTGCCGATGGCGGAGAGGGAACAGTAGAAGCCATTGTTTCTGCAACAGGTGGAGAAGTGGCCGAGATTTTTGTTACGGGACCTCTTGGTGAAAAAGTTAAAGCAAGTTATGGCATTATTACTTCTTCAAAGACTGCGGTTATGGAGATGTCGGCTGCGGCAGGAATAACTTTAATAGATGAAAAAGACAGAAACCCGATGAATACCACAACCTATGGCGTTGGCGAAATGATAGCGGATGCAATTTCAAGAGGTTGCAGGAAGTTCCTTATCGGAATAGGGGGAAGCGCAACAAACGACGGCGGAGTCGGTATGCTTTCTGCCCTGGGCTTCGAATTTTTGGATGAGAATGGAAATGCAGTTCCCCTTGGGGCAAAAGGTTTAGAGAAAATCGCAGAAATCAGAACGGAAAATTCTCTTCCTTATCTTAAAGAATGTGAATTTAATGTCGCCTGCGATGTAGCTAATTCTTTATGCGGAGAAAAGGGATGCAGCGCGGTATATGGCCCTCAGAAAGGGGCAACTTTGGAAATGATAAAAGATATGGATTTATGGCTAAACCGTTATGCAGAACTTACCAAAAAGGTTTTGCCGCAATCTGATGCGAATGCTCCCGGAACAGGGGCGGCAGGTGGACTTGGCTTTGCTTTATTGTCATATTTAAATGCAAACTTAAAATCAGGCATTGAACTTGTAATGAAAGAAACTCAGCTTGAAGTACATATAAAGGATGCAGACCTTGTTATAACAGGGGAAGGCAGACTTGACGGGCAATCCGCTATGGGTAAGGCTCCGACGGGGGTTGCAAAGCTTGCTAAAAAATATAATAAGCCTGTAATTGCTTTTTCGGGATGCGTAACCGACGAAGCGGCAGAGTGCAACGAGCAGGGGATTGATGCTTTCTTTCCAATTTTAAGAACTCCTTGCACGCTTGAAGATGCTATGAATGTTGAAAATGCTTATAAAAATTTAAGAGATACTGCTGAGCAGGTATTTCGTCTTATAAAAACTAAAATATAAAAGGGGGCTAAAAAAGTGTTCTATTATATTATGGGTAAGATTGCTCTTAAAACGGACAACTTTGCGGTTATTGATTGCGGTGGTGTTGGGTATAAGATTTTTGCCAGCAAAAATACTCTCGACGAACTTGGAAGCGTTGGGGAAACAGGAAAGCTCTATACACTCCTTAATTTTAAATCTGCCTCTGACATAATGGACCTTTACGGTTTTTCCACCCTTGAAGAAAAAAATCTCTTTGAAATGATAACATCGGTTTCAAGAGTTGGGGCAAAGACGGCAATATCTCTCCTTTCAAATATGTCGCCCTCTAAATTTGCTCTTTGTGTTGTTACAAACGACTTTAAATATATTGCCCAGAAAACCCCCGGTCTTGGGGCAAAGGGTGCTCAGAGAATTGTTCTTGAACTTAAAGATAAGTTCAAGGGAATTGACATCGGAACGATTGATGCAGACGAGGTTATTCCTCTTCCGGGAGCGGATGAGGATAACGAGGCGGTTTCCGCTTTGATGGTTCTCGGCTATTCAGCAGCCGAAGCAAAGGAAGCCATAAAAGGCGCAACAGGATCTGTTGAAGAAATTGTTAAAATCGGTCTTAAAAATTTAATGAGAGGTTAATATGGACGAAGAAAACAGAATTATATCAACCACCGAAACAATCGGTGACACTGAAAATGAATATAGTTTGCGCCCAAAACGCCTTGACGAATATATCGGGCAGGTAAAGGCGAAGGAAAACCTTAAAGTCTTTATTGATGCGGCAAAAAGAAGGGATGAGGCTCTTGACCACGTTCTTCTCTATGGCCCTCCGGGACTTGGAAAGACAACCCTATCTAATATTATCGCCAATGAAATGGGGGCAAACATAAGGGTAACCTCAGGCCCTGCCATTGAAAAGCCCGGTGATCTTGCGGCGCTTCTTACAAATCTTTCTGAAAAGGATATTTTGTTTGTTGACGAAATTCATCGTTTAAACAGAAGCGTTGAGGAAATTTTATATCCTGCTATGGAAGACTATGCCTTGGATATAATTATCGGCAAAGGCCCGTCGGCAAGGTCAATCCGTTTGGACCTTCCTCATTTTACACTTATCGGGGCGACCACAAAGGCAGGGGCACTGACAGCTCCCCTTCGTGACAGATTCGGGGTTATAAGCCGACTTGAAATTTATACCAACGAAGAGCTTCTTGAAATCGTTAAGCGCTCGGCGGGGATACTTAATATTGAAATTGATGAAAAAGGGGCAATGGAAATTGCTTCCCGTTCACGAGGCACACCAAGAATTGCCAACCGACTTTTAAAAAGAGTCCGCGACTTTGCCCAGATTAAAGCTGACGGCGTTATAACAAAAGAGGTTGCAGATGAGGCTCTTAAAATGCTTGAAGTGGACAAATTAGGTCTTGACCGCTCGGACAGAACAATGCTTCTGACGGTTATCAAAAATTACGGGGGAGGCCCTGTGGGACTTGATACTCTCGCCGCAACAATCGGGGAAGAGAGCGAAACGATAGAGGATGTTTACGAGCCGTATTTAATGCAAATCGGCTTTATAAACAGAACACCAAGAGGAAGAATGGTAACCCCTCTTGCTTATGAGCATTTTGGAATACCATACGGAGAAGGAAGGAAATAGACTTATGAGTAAAGGAAAATTTTATATAACAACTGCTATTGCATACACATCAAGAAAACCTCATATCGGTAATACTTATGAG
>JAFQRU010000010.1 GCA_017409915.1 Clostridia bacterium | reverse complement strand
ACTCTGGCAACCTTACGAAGAGCTGAGTTAGGCTTTTTAGGAGTCATTGTTCTAACAGATGTACAAACCCCTCTCTTCTGTGGAGAATTCTGGTCTGTAGGTCTCTTCTTAATGGTGTTAAAACCCTTTAAGAGAGCTGGAGCTGTTGACTTCTTTTCTGCAGTTGCTCTACCCTTCTTAACAAGTTGGTTAAATGTTGGCACTTATCGTTCACCCCCTGTTATTTAGATTTATATAAAATCGGGAATCCCCGGTTTTAACAAAGTTAGTTTTCTTTTATAAGAACCGCCACCGCCGTAGGAACTTCAACATGACACGCCTTGGCAAGTTCTTTCATAGTATCTACAAATAAAACCTCAACCTTTTCCTTTTCGCAAAGAGCGATAAGAGGAAGCTTTATATATTCATCTGCATCCTCTGCTATGTAAGCTAAAACCGCCATACCTGAAAGGATTGCTTTTTTGGACTGTTTAAGTCCTGCAAGAAAATTTTGACTTTTTAGTCTTTCCATTTATTTTTGCTCCCATTTTACTAAAAATATACTTTTTGCAAAATTTAAAACCTGCAAATGGACATAGTACAACACTTAAACATAAAGCACTTTATTTTACCACTTTTTATCTGTTTTGTCAAGCACTATATATAGAAAATTTATTGATTTTTCGGCACAATTTATGGGGTCAGCCCCCTTTCCCCTTCTTCTCGGACATATTCTCCCAAAAATTCATAAAACAAAAGAAGGTTTTCCGCCTTTGCGAAAAACCTTCTATAAAAGATTCTAATTTCTGATTAAGGAAAAATTACTGGATACCGTTAATAGAGATGCTAAGATTTGAGCTTACAGGAACACCTGTAACACCAACAGCAAATCTAACATTACCTGTGAGCCCTGCTCCAATAGCAAAGCCTTCGCCTGGTACTGTCTTTGAACCATCTGTTACAGAATAACCGTATGTTCCACCTGTTCCGTTAAGAGTATCGTTCCAGATAAAGCCAACTGCCTTTGTTGCTCCTGTTGCAAGTGTAAGTGTCACAGGAGATTTCTTTACAGCGGAGTTAATATTACCGTTTGCATCAAAAAGAATGCTACCTGCTAAGTCAAGGTCAGCGCCTGCTTCGTTCTCATATGTAACTGTACCGCCATCAGCAATGTTTACATTAGCCTGAACAAGCTTTAAATAACCAATATCCAAAGTCTTGCCGTTTGGAACTGTAATTTCGCCGTTTTCACAGTCAACAACAGTTGTAATTGACTGAGGAACACCGCCTACAACTTCAATGCTGTATCTGTCAACAGCACTGCTTTCAGTTGCAACGGCAGCAACGAGATAACCTGTATAGTTAGGGTCATCAAGTCTGATTTCGAATTCACCTGTCGCTTCGTCCTGATCAATACCAACTACAACATGGCCTGCAGCTTCGCTGAATGCAGGTGCAGTTGAATCGTTACCAACCTGGTAAACCATAATTGTTGCCTGTTCTTCTGCTGCATAACCTTCATAAGAAACAGTTATTGTTTTGTAATTAACGGCTGCGCTGTCAATATCTGCTGCCAAAGCAACTGTTGAAAGCATCATAACCGCAATCAAAAGAGCTACTATTTTTTTCATTTTTCTTTTCCTCCATTCAAATAGAACCCATATTTGCCTATTATTTTGCTTATTAATTATAACATACCCTATCTTTATTGTCAAGTAGAAATTTTTATTTTTTTCAAAGTATTATAATGCGCCATTTTACAGCATTTTTCGTTCTTAAAACAACCTTTTTGCTTTGCCCTCATAGCCTCTTATATGACGACAACCAAAAAGAATTATCTGGTGTCCCGCCTTTGCATAGTTATCCAAAAAGGCCATGGTTTTTTCTTCTCTTATTTCGTCATATTCGTTTAAGACATCATCTAAAAGGAGAGGAATCTGTTCCTCCTCGGAAAGCATTTCGCAAAGGGCAATTCTCAGGGCCAGATAGCTCTGTGCCATTGTGCCACGGCTTAAATACTGCCAGTTCCTATACCCCGCCGTGTCTTCCGACTTAATCTCAACCTCATATTCCTTGTCGGTGCTGAGCTTTTGATATTTGCCGTCCGTAAGCTCGCTCAGAATTTCCGACGCTCTTTCATTAAGCTTCGGCGCGAAAAATCTTCTCATCTCGTCTTCCGCTTCGGCTAAAACTTCTGCCGCAAGAGAAAGGCTTTCATAATAAGCGCGCATTTCCTTTTCTTTTTCAAGGTTTTGGGCAAGCTCTTTTTTAAGAGTTTCAATGTTTGCTCCCTCTGCCCCAAGCTGTCCTTTTATTTCAAGCAGGCGCTCGTTCTTTTCCCTGATTGCCATTTCAATTGCCTCGGCGTCAATTGTTTCAGTTTCCTCAGGAGCTTCTTCCCTTAGTTTTTCAGCAAGAGAAATAAGTTTTCCGCTGTCCTCTTCCGATACACCATAATTTTCGCCATAAGTCTTTGCCTCTTTTTCAAGGCGGATTTTCTCGGCGTTTTTCTCGTTTATTTTCTCTAAAAAGGTTCTTGCCTCATGGGCATTTGAAACGCTTTCATATTTCCCTATATATAATATGAAGCTTTTCTCTTTCTCATCAAAGTCTTTTTTTGCTCGGTCATAGATTTCTCTTTTAGCGGAAAGTTCGATACCTTTCCGATATGCCTTTTCAAACTCTGCCTCCTCTGTGCATCCTTTGCTCTTTAAAAATTCCTCAAAATCTTTCTCGGCCTTTGCTTTCTTTTGCCCTACTTTTTTATCCTTTAAGAATATAATAAGGAAGAAAATCGCTGATGACACGAAAACCGCAAGAGCAGGAATAAACAAGGCTTTTAAAAGGCCTTTCCCGAAAACCGCAGCAGCTATTGACAGAATTCCAAAAATACCTGCAAGAACAGCTTTCCATACGCCTTTCTTTTCCTCAGACTGAATAATCTCTTCTTTGAGGATGAAATATTCTTTCATATCCTCTTCGGAAACTGTTTTGACCTCTTCCCCTCTGTCTGTTTCTTTAAGTTTGCGAAGGGAAATATCATAGTCTTCCCTAAGCTTTTCTCCCTGCGCCAAGAAGGCGTCAACACTATCCCCTTTTAATAGGATTTCAAGCTCTTGCCCCTTTATTTTTACGGCATCAGAAAGCCTTGCAAGAGCCTCATAAATCTTTGCTCTTGTTCTTTTCTCTTGGTTTTTAAGAGACTCTCTCCCCTTTTGAGCCTTTTCCAAGAGGAGACCGAGTTCTTCTTCAATTTTCTTGTATTCTGCCTTTAATTCGTTTCGGCGAACTTCCCTTGTTTCGGCTTGTTCAATCTCTTCTGCGAGAGTGCGAGAAGCTTCCTGAGCAAGAGTCAGTCTGCCCTTGGCCCTCTTTTTAACAAGGTCGTCCATAGCAGATTCAATTCTCTCCTTGGCCTCTTTTGGCGAGGTGCTTTCGTCCCCTGTCTGAGAAAGGTTTGAAAGTCTTACGGAGATGTCTCCGCTTTCTTCCCCCGCAAAGCTTTTTGAGGTTGCGGAAAAAATGCTTTTCTCAAATCCCGAAAGGTCTATCCCCAAAAAATATTTTCCAACCTCTGTGTCAGGAGGAAGGCTTATCTTCTCCCCTGTTTCTATATCTGTTACCGTAACCAAATCGGTTTTGGAGGTTGAGCGAAATTCCTTATGGATGCGATATATTCTCCCTTTATGCTCAATTTCCAAATCCCCTGCCATCTTTTCGCCTGTCCAGGGGAGGTATTTCTTTCTTAAATTCTGGGTTAAATCCTTTTGAGAGCTTTTCCCCGCATTTCCGTAGAGCATAAGAAGAATAAACGCCATTATGGTTGATTTTCCGTCTTCGTTTTTGCCGAAGACAATGTTAAATCCGCTTTCAAAATCCATTGAAAAGTTTTTGAACTTGCCAAAGGATGCAATTTCAACTCTTTTAATCCTCATCAAAGGTCACCCCCTCGGAAAATGCACAAAGTCCAATTTTAAGAGCCTCGGAAATATTCTCTCCCTTAGCCTCTCTTTCAAGCATCTTTCTTACAAAAATTCCTCTTACGGAGTTTTCCTCCGCGAGAGCCGAGAGTGCCTTTCTCGGTGCCTTTGTTTTATTCTTAACCTTTGCAAAATTTATTTCTTCCTCTAAGCTTGCGGAGATTTCCGAAGTTGAAAACGCAACATCTGTTTCGCCTGTTAAGTTGATTTTATAAAACCACTCCGCTCCGTCTTCCCCATACTTTTCCTTTATATAATTAAGGACAATTTCCGTGATTTCCCTCTTGTTTTTCGCAGAGGAGATATCAACGCTTTCCTCAATAAACCTTCTTCTGCAAACAGGGATAAATTCCATTTCCGCCTTGCCTTTTCCGATCGTGCCGAAATATACGCCTTTTTCGCCTGTTTCGTCAAAGCCCTGACCCTGAGGGCATCCGCAGTAAGCGTAGAAAGTATTTCCCTCTTTTAAAATTTCCGTTCTTTTATGTATATGTCCCAAGGCAATATAGTCCATCTTGCTGTTTCTTATATCTTCGGCATTTATTGGAGAATACGGACTCCCTGCCCCTAAATCCCCATGAACAACAGCGATATTTATGGTGCTGTCATCAGCCGAGATGCCTTTTAAGATATTATCTTCGCGGTAAACACCCTCAAAAGCACCGCCGAAAATCTTTACAGATAATTCGGGAATAGAAACAACCTCTCTGCCACTTTTAAAAACAGTTACATTTTCAGGGAGTTCCCAGCTTGTCCAGAAGGTGTTTTCCCCCCAGAAATCGTGGTTGCCAGGTGATATAAAAACCCGTCCCGAAAAAGCAGAGAAAGCCTTCGCTATTTCCTCTAGAATATCTCCTGAGATGTTATGGCAATCAAACAAATCCCCTGCAATCAAAAGAAGGTCTGCCCCCTTTTCCTGAGCCAGAGAAACCACTCTTAAAAAAGTCCCAAGGACCTCTTTTTTAAGTTTTGCGTTTTTTCTTACTCCGCCTTGTGCCCCTATATGAACATCAGCGCAATGCATAATTTTGATTTCCAATTATACCACCTCTATTCTCATTTTAACATTTGTCTGAAAATTTTACAATATAAAAGTGGACATTTTTTGATTTTTATGCTAAACTGTTCTAAGATAATAAATTTTGAAGGAGGCTTTAAGATGCGAATACTTATGACCACTATGCAGCTTGACATAGGCGGTGCAGAAACTCATATTGTTGAGCTTGCAAAGGCCCTTTCCAGAAAAGGGGCAGAGGTTTATGTTGCATCTTCGGGAGGGGCTTACGAAAAAGAGCTTTCCGAGGCAGGAATAAAGCATTTTAACATTCCCTTAAACCGAAAAAATCCCGCTTCCATGCTTAAATCTTTTTGCCTTCTCAAAAAGATTATAAAGGAATATAACTTTGACATAGTCCATGGCCATGCGAGAATTCCGTCTTTTATATGCGGAAAGCTCCATAAAACCATGCACTTCCCCTTTGTTACTACTGCCCATTGGGTTTTTAACGCATCTTTTCCCTTTAACTATCTTTCTGACTGGGGTCAAAGAAGCCTTTCAGTAAGCGATGACATCAAGAAATATTTAGTGGACAGCTACGGCATAAATGAGGAAAACATCCTTACCACCATTAACGGAATTGACACGGAAAAATTTTCCAAGGACACCGATTTCTCCTCTGTTAAGAGAGAATTTTCTCTTGGGGAGGGCAAAAAAAGAATTGTTTATGTCAGCCGAATGGATACAGACCGAAGCCTTGTTGCTCATCATCTCATTAAGATTGCGCCTGAGCTTTATAAGAAGTTCCCTGACCTTGAAATTTTAATTGTTGGCGGCGGAAACGATTATAATGCAATTTCCGCAGAGGCAAAGGCGGCAAACCGCAAAATGAGCGGGAAAGTTATTATTACCGCAGGGGCAAGGACCGACATTAATAAATTCGTTGCAAGCGGAGATGTTTTTGTTGGGGTAAGCCGTGCTGCCCTTGAAGCTATGGCGGCGGAAAAACCTGCAATTATCGCAGGAAACGAAGGCTATATCGGTATTTTTGACGAAAGCAAATTAAAGATTTCCATTGACACAAACTTCTGTTGCCGCGGGTGCGAAGAATCCACCCCCGAAAGACTTTTAAAAGACATTGAGGAACTTTTCTTATCTCGTGACCTTGAAGAGCTTGGAAAATATTCAAGGGAGGTTATCAAGTCAAACTATTCTGTTGACACTATGGCGGAGGATGCCCTTAAAATGTATACCTCTGTTTTGACAGGGGAAAAGATAAACGAAACAAAAGCTTTGTCTCCTGAGGAGATTGAAAAATATTCTCTCCCTTACGGAAGAAAAATCAAAAACGATATTGTTGTTTCAGGTTATTACGGCTTTAAAAACAGCGGAGATGACGCCAGCCTTAAAGCCATTGTTGACGGGCTTAAAGCTCTTTCCCCGAAAATCCGCATAACCGTCCTTTCCAAGAATCCAGCAGAAACAAGACGGCTTTATGGGGTTGACTCTGTAAACAGGCTCAACATTTTCAAAATCATCAAAACAATGAGAAATTCTCTGCTTCTTATAAGCGGGGGCGGAAGCTTAATTCAGGATGTTACCTCAGAAAAGTCTCTTGTTTATTATCTTTTCATTATCCGTCTTGCTCAGTTTTTAAACCTTAAAACTATGCTGTACGGCAACGGAATAGGTCCCGTTTTAAACGAGAAATCCTATCCGCAGATTGCAAAAATCTTAAATAAAGTTGACAGAATTACTTTAAGAGACCCTAAATCCCTCGATACGCTCTTGGAAATCGGGGTTAAAAACGAAAACACTCTTGTTACGGCGGATGCGGTTTTCTCTCTTTCCGAAAAGAATTTCTCGTGGCCTTGGGACAGGCTTTCTGTTATGGGCCTTGAAAAGGGCCAGAAATATTTCTGCGTGTCCGTCCGAAGCTGGAACGACCTCGCAGACGGCTTTGAAGAAACAATGGCAAAAACCTGCGACTATATTTATAAAAAGTACGGATATGTTCCGATTTTTGTTCCTATGCAACAAAGCCAGGACGCAGAAATCTGCCAGAGAATTAAAGATAAAACCTCTTGCCCCTCATTTGTTTTAGGGAAATCTTCCTCCCTTAAAGATGTTTTGGGCATCGTTAACGGAAGTGAGTTCGTTCTGGGCATGCGCCTTCATATTCTTATTTATGCCGCATGTGCAGGGGTAAGTGTTGTGGGGCTTGACTATGACCCGAAAATCAACAATATGATGGAATATATGGGACAGAAATATTTTGTCCCCGTAAATAAAGTAAATGAGGAAAACCTCATTCCTTTAATTGATAATATGCTGGGAAGCAAAGATTCTTTAACGGAGAGTCTTGAAAAAATCCGCAGAGATTTAAGGAAGCTGGCGGATAAAAACTTAGAAATTGCGATTAATCTTCTTAAAGGAGGCAAAAATGGTTAAAATCACAGTTGTATCAGGCTTTTTAGGAGCGGGCAAAACCACTCTTATCAAAAAGCTTATAAGCGAGGTTTACGAGGGCGAAAAAATTGCTCTTATTGAAAACGAGTTCGGAGAAATCGGCATTGACGGCGGATTTTTAAAGAATGCAGGAATAGAAATCAAGGAAATGAATTCAGGCTGTATATGTTGTTCCTTGGTTGGAGATTTCGGCGAGTCCTTAAAGGAGCTTAAAGAAACCTACCGCCCTGAAAGAATTATTATTGAGCCGACAGGGGTTGGAAAGCTTTCCGATGTGCTGGGAGCAATCGAAAACCTTGACGACGAGGAAATGGTTTTAGACTGCGCCATAACCGTTGTTGATGGAACAAAATGCAAAATGTATTCCAAAAACTTCGGCGAGTTTTATAATAACCAGATCGAAACCGCAACTTGTCTTTTAATGACAAGAATGGATAAAATCACAGAGGAAAAGCTTTCTGAAAGCCTTGAAATTTTAAAAGGCATAAACCCTGACGCTTCTGTTATAACCACTCCTCTTTGCGAGCTTAAAAAAGAAAATATCCTCTCTGCCATTAAGGGCAAAGAAGAGCTTTTAGAGGAGATGCTCCACCACTATCACGAACATCATCACGAGCACGGCGAGGACTGCGATTGCGGTTGCCACGACCATCATCACGAGCATCATCACGAGCACGGTGAGGACTGTGATTGCGGTTGCCACGAACATCATCACGAGCATCATCACGAACACGACGAGGATTGCGACTGCGGTTGCCATGACCATCACGAGCACCACCACGAACACGACGAACATTGCGATTGTGGTTGCCACGAACACCATCACGGCCACCACGCAGACGAAGCATTCTCTTCCTGGGGAATTGAAACACCGAAAACCTTCTCAAAGACCGCTCTTGAAGGCATCTTAAAGGCTTTGGACAGCGGAGACTATGGCACAGTTCTTCGTGCAAAGGGAATTGTTAAGGGAGAAGATGGCTGGTTGGCTTTTGATTTTGTTCCTGAGGAAACTGAAATTAGAGAAAGCGGTGCTGACTATACAGGAAGAATCTGTGTTATCGGTGCTGAGCTTAACGAGGATGCCTTATCCAAACTTTTTGAAATTTAAGGAGGAAAACGCAAAATGAAATATGCAGTTCCCGTGTTTTTAATCAACGGGTTTTTGGAAAGCGGAAAAACCTCCTTTATAAATAACGCAATTCTATCCGACCCTGAGGTTAAAAAGAGCAGAACTCTCATTATCCTTTGCGAAGAGGGCGAGGTAGAGCCAAAAGAGCAGAAAAATCTTTTTGTTTATAGGGTTGACGGAAAAGACTTTTTAACGGAAAGCCTTTTGTCAAATCTTCGCAAGCAGTATAACCCCGACAGAGTTATTATTGAGTTTAACTGTATGTGGGGAATGGACGCTTTATATGACTTGCGCCTGCCAAAAGACTGGCGCTATGCTGAACAGCTTACTCTGATTGATGCAACCACCTTTGACGGCTACTATAACAATATGCGAAACATTTTCTTTGAGCTTTTCCAAAGCTCAGCAACAATTGTTTTTAACCGTTGCGACAGAGAAAATACAAATTTTGCTCAGCTTAGAACGAGGGTTAAGACCGTTAATCCAGACGCCGAAATTATGTATTCAGATGATAAAGGTCTGATTGATTTAACTTTTGAGGATGAACTTCCGTATTCATTAAACGACGAGATAATCGAACTTGACGATGATTCATTCACAATCTGGTATATCGATGCAATGGAAAATCCCGAAAGATATAAAGGAAAGAAAATTGCATTTGAGGGGCTTGTTGCAAAGCCGAAAAAATTCAGAGAGTTCTGGTTTGCCGTTGGAAAGCATGTTATGACCTGCTGTGAAGACGACATTGCATTTTTAAGTTATGCCTGTCGTTGGGAAGAGGGTGGCGAAAGCCTTCGGGATTATGATAAAATACAAATTACCGCTGTGGTTGACCATCGCTTCTGCCCCGAATATAACGGAAAAGGCCCCGTCCTTTACGCAACAGATGTTAAATTATTAGAAAGAAAAGGTTAGGCAAACGCCTAACCTTTTTTGTTTATATCAAAAATCGTGCCGAGTTCCGAAATCAATATTATTCCTTTCAAATACGCAAACTATTTCCTCCACGGCATCAAAGTCCGAATAGCTTTCATTCTTAATTATACTTTGTATTTCTCTTAACATATTTATTGCAACAGTATCAGCAATCTGCGATGCATCAATTTCAAAATCTTCTATTCTGTTTTTTATAAAGTCAGATATGTAATCTTTTAATAATTCAACTTTTATATTCATATTTTCGCTCCTAAAACACTTCGCGGTGCCATATGGTACCATATTATTAATATTATAGTACCATATGGTAACATTAAAATCAAGAGGTGATTTTAATGTTTTTCAAGAGATTATATGATTTGCGAATAGATAACGATTTTACACAAAAGCAAGTTGCTGATTATCTTTTGTGTAACCGACAGGTTTATGCCCGATATGAAAGAGGGTTGCGCGAAATACCTGTTTCAATGCTGATAAAGCTTGCAGATTTATATAAAACCTCCGTAGATTACATTTTAGGCAGGACAGACGAAATTAAACCAAGTTAAAAAAGCAAAAAACCGCACACGAAAGTGTGCGGTTTTTTGGAAGAGCCGAATGGTTTAGATGAAACTCATATTTCCACGAATTCGATGGAATTAAAAATAAGCTTTGCAAAGCAAAGCCACCATAATTATTAATTATTCATCAGCGAAGCGGCTTCATCCTTCATTATTCATTTGAAAATCCTGTCTTTCTGAATGAATAGTGAATATTGAATAATGAAAAACGAATAATACAAAATAAAAAATCCTATCTTGCGACAGGATTTTTTATTTTGGTACGCCGGAAGGGATTCGAACCCCCGACCTTTTGGTTCGTAGCCAAACACTCTATCCAGCTGAGCTACCGGCGCTTATTCAACCTCGTAATTATATCACACCTTTTTATATTTTGCAAGAGGTTTTTCAAAATATTTTATTCAGGCATACAAATCTTCAAAATTTCCTCGTATATCTTATCTGAATTTTCCTTAAAGCTTTCTGCAACATCTTCGGCAACCTTTCTGTCCCCGATTCTTAAAGAAAGCTCCATAAGTGGTTTGTGGTCGTCCATAATACTAAGCTTTACGCCATATTCCTTATGGGTAACGGGAAGAACTTCCGCATAGACAGCATTCGGGTCAGAGAGGGTGTCATATCTTAATTTCCCGATTGCGTCGTCAATTTTATTCTGGATGCTTTTGGGGAATTTCTCGCCGAAAAGCTCCAACGCTTTCGCTCCGTTTTCAGTTAAAGCATAACATTCCTCGTTGCGATAGAAAGTCTTTTCAACATAGTCCCCTGTGTCAAGCTCGGAAAGGGCCGCTGCCGCATCAAAAAAGCCCATTATATCCTTGTCCCAGGTTATAATGTCATAAAAAGTTTCGCTCGTCATTGGCGCTTTATACTGTTTTAAGGCATAAAGCACTATGAATTTCATTTCTTCCTTTTCTAAAAACATAAAATCCCATCCTCTAAACTTCGGGCAAGAAGCCCTCTTTTTCCAAGTTTTCAAAGTCCATCTGTCGAAGGACCTCGTATGCAACAATCGCCACAGAGTTTGAAAGGTTTAATGACCTTTTATCTTTAAGCATCGGTATTCTTATGCACTTTTCAATATGTTCGTTAAGCAGTTTTTCGGGAAGACCTTTCGTTTCCTTGCCGAAAACCAGAAACACATCCCGATTGCCGTTATTTTTATAGTCCATTTCGCTGTGGGTCTTTTTCCCTTTGGTTGTGCAGAAATAAAAGTCGCCCTCGGGATATTTTTCAAAAACCTCGTTAACGCTTTGATATTCGTGCAAATCAAGGTCGTCCCAATAGTCAAGCCCTGCTCTCCTTACCGCCTTTTCGCTTATGTCAAAGCCGAGGGGGTGGACAAGATGCAAAGAGGCATCAATAACTGAGCAGGTTCTTGAAATATTCCCCGTGTTTGAAGGGATTTCAGGCTCGACCAAAACTATATGCAGTCTCATTTTCCAAAAGTCCTTTCAACTAAACCTTATCTGTGTCGGCGTTTCGATACTGAATCGCCTCTGTTATATGCTCAGGAAGAATGTTCTCGGAATTTTCAAGGTCAGCAATTGTTCTTGCCACTTTTAAAATTCGGTTATATGCTCTTCCTGAAAGTCCCATTTTCTCAAAAGCGAACTTTAAGATATTGCTACCCGCGCTGTCCAACGCGCAATATTTTTCCATAAGCTCAGGAGTGAGCTGGCTGTTTGAGAAAATGTTTGTTCCCTTATATCTTTCAAGCTGAATTTTTCTTGCTTTGTTAACTCTTTCCCTTATCTGGGCAGAGGTTTCTCCGCTCTTTTTCCCTTCAAGCTCTTCAAAACTTACAGCAGGGACTTTAACCAGAATATCAATTCTGTCAAGGAGCGGTCCGCTTATACGGCTCATATATTTTGAAATCTGCCCCTCTGTGCAGAAGCAATCGTGATTTTTATCTCCTAAATAGCCGCAGGGACACGGGTTATAGGCCGCAACAAGCATAAAATTACAAGGATATGTATTTGTTCCCCCTGTTCGGGTTATGGTTATCTCTCTGTCTTCAAGAGGCTGTCTTAAAATTTCAAGAGCATCTCTGCGAAACTCGGGAAGCTCGTCCAAAAACAGAACTCCGTTATGAGCAAGGCTGACTTCTCCCGGTTTTGGATTTGTTCCGCCGCCTGAAAGGCCCACCGCCGAAACCGTATGATGAGGGTTTCTGAAAGGACGGTTTACTATCATAGGAACATCTTCGGGAAGAAGACCTGAAATACTGTGAATTTTAGTTGCCTCCAAAGCCTCCTCAAAGCTTAAATCAGGGAGAATCCCCGGGAGCCTTTTGGCAAGCATAGTTTTTCCTGACCCTGGAGGGCCCGAAAGGGCAACATTATGGCCGCCCGCCGCCGCGATTAAAAGGGCTCTCTTAATGCTTTCAAGACCTTTTACATCTGCAAAATCAAAGTCATATTCATTTCGCTTTGCAAACAATTCTTCACTGTTTACAATTGTTTTTTCAATTGGGTTTTCCCCGGAAATATGCTCCGCCACCTGACGAAGATTTTCCGCTCCGAAAACCTCCATTCCCTCAATTATGGCCGCCTCTTTGGCGTTGCCTTTTGGGAGAATAACCTTTTTATATCCGCTCTGGTAAGCAGAAATTACCATAGGGAGAATTCCTCTTATAGACCGAAGACTTCCGTCTAAGGCAAGCTCGCCTAAAAGGATATATTCCTCTATATTTTTAGTTTTAATCTGGTCTGACGCCATAAGAACAGCAAGAGAAATAGGCAAATCATATAAAGCTCCTGCCTTCTTCACGCTTGCAGGGGCAAGGTTTACCACAATTTTTTTAGCAGGCATATGAAGGCCTGTATTTTTTATTGCAGAGCGAATTCGCTCCTTTGACTCTTTAACCGCCGCATCACCAAGGCCCACAATCTCAAAAGAAGGAAGAGCGTTTGTTATATCAACCTCAACTTCAACGATAAAGCCGTCAATTCCGTTTAGTGCCGAGCTTTTAACCTTTGCAAGCATAGATTAACTCCTTTGTCTTATAGCTTCGTATATAAGCACCCCTGCCGCAACAGATGCGTTAAGGGATTCAATTTCTCCAATCATAGGAATTTTAACCAAAAAGTCGCATTTTTCTTTAACAAGTCTGCCGATGCCCTCGCCCTCGCTTCCTATAACAATTGCAAGAGGGCCTTTAAGGTCGGCGTCATAATGATACCTGCTGGCGCTAAGGTCTGTTCCTGCCACCCATACGCCCTCTTTTTTGAGCTTTTCTATGGTCTGGGCAATGTTTGCAACCTTGGCAACGGGAATATGTTCAATAGCCCCTGCGCTAACCTTTGCAACAACGGCGTTAAGGCTTACGCTTCGGTTTTTCGGGATAATTATCCCGTGCATCCCTGCCGCGTTGGCAGTTCTTATAATGCTTCCTAAGTTGTGGGGGTCAGAAAGTCCGTCAGCAATAAGGATAAAAGGAGGCTCCCCTTTTTCTTTTGCCCTTTCTAAAATATCTTCAACGGTAGCGTAGCTTTGCATAGCAACAAAAGCCACCACGCCCTGATGGTTTCCGCCCTCTGCGAGCTCGTCAAGCTTCTTGCGGTTAACAAACTTATAAGGAATTCTTTTCTCCTTTGCCATAGCCGTTATTTTGGAAATAAGGCTGTGGGTTAAGCCATCCTGAAAAAATATTTTATCTATCTCTCTGTCTCCTGAAAGCGCCTCTATAACGGGGTTTCTTCCGTATATTTTATCTTCCATTTTCTCTACCCTCCACATTAGATAAATTATATCACAATATACAGGATTTTGCAATAATAAAAAGTATTGCAAAATTGTTTTCCTTAAAGTATAATATAAATGAATTTATTTTTGCGCAGGTGAAAAGTTATGAAAATTCTTGCAATAGAGAGTTCTTGCGACGAAACAGCGGCGGCGGTTGTTGAAAACGGCACCAATGTTTTGTCAAATATTATAAATACACAGATTGAAACTCATAAGCGCTATGGCGGGGTTGTCCCTGAGATTGCGTCAAGGCTTCATATTGAAAACATCAATCAGGTGGTTGCCCTTGCCCTATCCGAGGCAAAGCTTACCTTTGATGACATTGACGCCTTTGCCGTAACCTATGGCCCTGGCCTTGTGGGCGCTCTTTTGGTTGGAGTTTCCGCGGCGAAAGGACTTGCCTTTGCACAAAATAAGCCTTTAATTCCTGTTCATCATATTAAGGGGCATATTTGCGCCAACTATATCGAAAACCCTGATTTTAAGCCGCCTTTTGTCTGCCTTGTTGCGTCCGGTGGGCATAGCCATATTGTTTATGTTAAGGATTATAACACCTATGAGGTCCTTGCGAAAACCTGCGACGATGCAGCAGGAGAAGCCTTTGACAAGGTTTCAAGAGTTTTGGGTCTTGGCTATCCGGGTGGCCCTGCCGTTTCACGGGAAGCGGAAAAGGGAAACCCGAATGCGATTCATTTCCCAAGAGTTAATATGGGCGAAGACGGTTTTGATTTCAGTTTTAGCGGGGTTAAAACCGCAGTTATAAATTATATCCACAACGCAGAGCAAAAGGGCGAGGAGATAAACAAAGCCGATGTTGCCGCATCTTTTCAGGAAGCGGTTGTTGATGTTTTGTCAAGCCATTTGATTGACTGCGCCGTGAAATGTGGCGTAGATAAAATCGCTCTTGCCGGCGGCGTTGCGGCTAACAAGCTTTTAAGAGAGAGAATAGAAGAAAAGGCGAAAAAGAAAGGGCTTTCCCTTTCATATCCGTCCCTGTCTTTATGCACAGACAACGCCGCAATGATTGGCTGTGCGGCATACTTTGCATTTGGGAACGGAGAGACGGCAGACCTTTCTTTAAACGCTGTCCCCTCACTTTCGCTTGATTAGGAAAGGAACTTATTATGGTTATAACATATATCTTAGGGGATTCCCTATACATAAATCTTACAAACAGATGCTCCAACGCTTGCGCCTTTTGTGTCCGTGACAAGCAGGACAATGTTAACGGCGAGGACAACCTCTGGCTTGAAAGAGAACCCTCCGCAGAGGAGATAATAGAAGACATTAAAAAGCGAAATCTTAAAGATTTCGATATGGTTGTTTTTTGCGGTTTTGGAGAGCCTTTTGAAAGGTTTGACGATTGCAAAGAGGTTGCAAAATGGATAAAAGAACAGGACAAAAACATCAAAATACGCGTTAACACGAACGGTCAGGGAAGCCTTATTGCAGGGCGAAACATCGCTCCCGAAATGGAGGGGCTTTTTGACATTGTTTCCATAAGCCTTAATACTGACACGGCTGAAAAATATGATGCTCTTTGCCAGAGTCGTTACGGTCTTTCAGCTTTTTCGGGACTTATTGAATTTGGAAAAGAAGCAAAGAAATATGTTGAAACTGTTATTTTCTCGGTGGTGGATAAAACCATAACCCCTGAGGAAATTGAAAACTGCCGGAATATCGCCAAAAACTGCGGTGTTTCATTCAGAGTGAGGGAGTATATTGAATAATTTTGGGATGATTATGGACAAATTGAGCGGAACGAGTGATTTTTTCAAGGCGGGCAAGCATATATTTTCAATGGGTGATAACGCGAAAGTCCCTTTCCCGTTATCACCTCCGGCAGATTTAATTGCCCGTGCGAACTTTTCTTCGCTTTTGCTCAGAAACGCACATGGGCGCAAAATCTCTTATCATTCCTTGCCATACAGATAAGAGTTTTTAAATTGACACTTGTGCCGATGTATGGCGGCGGAATGGAGATTTTTATGATTGATTCAAATTCAGCTGTTGCTTATGTTGTGGGCATTGTTATTGTTGCGCTTATTTTCTTTCTTTTAACAAAGCCACTTAAATGGATTTTAAAAACCGTTTTCAATGGGCTTTTAGGGGGGATTATGCTCATAATCATTAACTCAATCGGCTCGTCTATCGGCCTTATGATTCCTATAAACCCTCTTAACGCCCTTTTGGTTGGGATTCTTGGTTTCCCGGGGGTTTTGCTTTTGGTTTTAATCGGACTTATCTTATAGGAGGACATTTCTTTGAGCGGTCTTAACATCTGCTCTCTTCGGAGCAGCAGCAAGGGAAATTCCACCCTTGTCTTTACGGAAAAAACGAAAATTTTAATAGACTGCGGAATAAGCTGTAAAATGACCGTTTCTGCTCTTTCCGATATTGGCATCAGTCCCGAAAAAATTGATGCAGTTTTCGTGACCCATGAACACTCTGACCACACAAAAGGCATCAGTCTTTTTTCAAAGAAATATAATGTTCCGATTTATTCAAACTCTGCCACCTGGTCTTCTATGAGAGAAAGTCTTGACGGAGTGGCGGAGGAAAATGTCTGCATTATTGAGGAAGAACCCGTTACGGTTGGGGACATCCGCATTTGCGCTTTCCCTATTTCCCATGACGCGGTTTGCCCTGTTGGATATACTATGGTTTCGGGATGCGAAAAGGTTTCTGTTGCAACAGATATGGGAATAATCGACGAAAGAGTTGTTAATGCTTTAAAAGGGTCGGACAAGGTTCTTTTAGAAGCCAACCACGACCTCAATCTTCTTTCAATGGGGTCCTACCCCGAAAATTTAAAAAGGCGCATCAAAGGGGATAAGGGGCATCTCTCTAACGAAAAAGCAGGGGAAGTTGCTCTCTTGCTGCTTCAAAGCGGAACGAAAAAGTTCCTCCTTGGCCACCTCAGTCAGGAAAACAATAATCCGCATCTTGCTTATGCAACCGTTCGGGAAATTCTTTGTCGGATGGGAGCAAAAGAGGGGGCCGATTTTATTCTCAAAATGACCTCCCCTGAAAAAATAAGCGAAGTTATTTAAAAAGCTGACGGAAATCCGTCAGCTTTTATTTATTGTAGGGTCACCCATTTTCTGAGGCATTTCCCAAACATTAAAATACAGTTTATTTTCGGAACATCTTCTTTTGCAACAACAGAGCGCCTTGTCAGCTCTTTATCATCAATATAAAAGATTGCTTCGCCCACTTTATCCCCTTTCTTTAAAGGGGCGTCGATGCTGTCTTTAACATTTACCTTAACGGTTATCTTGTCCTGATTTCCTTTTTTGACCACCGCCGAAAGAGTTCCGTTTATTTCGGTTTTTGCCGTTTCCTTTGTCCCTCCCACAACCTTAACTTTCGGGAGCTTTGCCTTATAGGAAGAGTTATCGGCAATTGCATAGTTTGCAAAGCCGTAGTCAAGCAGTTTTGTTGCGCCTGAAAACCTCTCTGCCGTACTTGGCGCTCCTAAAACCACCGCAATAAGCTGCATATTGTTCCGTTTTGCCGAGGCACTAAGGCAATATTTTGCCAGAGAGGTTGAGCCCGTTTTAATCCCATTCGCTCCCTCGTAAAATCTTATGAGCTTATTGGTATTGGAAAGACCGAATGTGCCGTCTCTTAAAGTGTCCATCCAGATTGTCAGGTATTTTTCAATGCCCTCGTGTCTTAAAAGCTCAGCAGAAATTATGGCAACATCTCTTGCGGTGCTGTAATGTTCTTCGGTTTCGTCAAGACCGTTACAGTTTATAAAACGAGTGTTTTTCGCACCAAGCTCCTTTGCCCGCTTATTCATACTTTCAACAAAGGCCTCTTCCGTCCCCGAAATATGCTCTGCCATAGCAACTGCTGCATCATTTCCCGAAGACACCGCAATAGCTTTAAGCATATCACTGGCGCTCATGCTCTCCCCGACCTCTAAATAAACCTGAGATCCACCCATTGAGGCGGCGTGTTCGCTGGTTGTTACCATATCGCTGTATTTGATTTTTCCGCTGTCTATTGCCTCCATTATAAGAAGCATTGTCATTGTCTTCGTAACCGAGGCGATGGGCATTCTTTTGTCTGCGTCCTTTTCATATAAAACCTGCCCCGTTGTCTGCTCAATAAGTATTGCCGAGGGGGCGGAAACCATTTCTTTTGCACTTTCCTTTTCTTTTTGCTCCTCTGCTCCAAGCACGGAAGAAAATAGCATTATAAAAACGATTATCCCTGCCGTTAGCTGTCTTTTTATCATATCTCTCTTCTCCTTTATAGGATAAAATCTCATTATAATCCTATGAAATTCTTTCCCAAAAAATGACTCGGCGGTGTTCCTTAGGGATTAACCGCCGTTATGGCTTTTCTTGTCCTGACATAAGATGCCACCTTCTGCCCCGTTGACTTTTCCCCCACCCTTTCTTAAAATAAAAGTATCTTTAAAAGATACAACGAAAGGACATATTATGAAAAGCATTGAAAACATTGTTGAAAAAATCAAATCGGGAGAGGAGAAAAAGGAAACACTTTATAAGGAAATTGAGAATTTTCTTCTTTTTCAGGAGAAAAAATATATCCCTCACGCAAAAAATTCGGTTTTAGACATAGGAGAAATCCCCTCTCTTGTCTGGCTTGGGGTCGAAAACGCAATCGCCTCTTACGAAGGAGACAGAAACTGCAAATTTCTCACCTGGGCAGACCGCTCTATAAGATACATATTCCTGGAAGAATTCAAAAAGCAAAACACCCGTGAGGTTTCTTTTGAGGCACTCTCAGGGAGCGAAGAAGATGGTCTTTCCTTTTCGGAAACCATAGCAGACCCAGCCTCTTTCGAGGCCTTTTCCGAAAAAGAGACCGCTTTGGACGGCAAAAAGGCTCTTGACGCTCTTAAAACACTTTCCGAGGCGGAGCAAAAAATTATAACTCTTTGCTGTATAAAAAACATTCCCCTTGCAAAATGCGCAAGGGGAATGGGGATTACCGAAAGCAAGGCGCGAAGTCTTAAACTCTCCGCTTTAAGAAAGCTTAAAGAAAAGCTTTCTTAATCTTCTTTTGCTGCTAAAAATATTTTCTTGTTGCTCTTATATAAGATTACCAACGCAACAACGCAGATAATCAGCTCAGGAATCATATAGGTTGCATTATAGCCCAAAGAATAAATCCAAGGGTTTTGCCCCTCGGGAGCATACTGTGCAAAAAGCACCGCCCCTGAAAGGAGAGAACAGATATATCTTAAACCTGTTCCAACCGTTGTTCCTAAAACAATCCCCAAATAATTCTTCTTGAAAAGACCTGCAACTGCCAAAGCGCCGTATGCGAGGGTATAATCAAGAAGAATTGACATTGGATGATAAATCACTCCGTCAAAGATAATGGAAATTGCACCATAGACAACTCCGCCCAAAAGAGCAGGAAAAAATCCTCTACGAAAAGCAAGAACGAAGAGAGGGAGCATAGTTAAGGAAACCGTTCCCCCTTGAGGCATACTCCATACTTTAACGAAGCTTAAAACCACTGCCAAGGCAATCATTATTGCCGTTTCAACCATAACATTTATTTTTTTATTCATAAGTTTTACCTCTCATTCTTTCCGAAAAGCGCAGGGAACTAATCCCCATAGCTTATGCGGAATAATTTTGTCCGCACAGCTTTGCTCTCCCACAGCCTTAGCGCCTTTGGGCCCAATAAAAAATCGGTGCACCCAAAGATACACCGACAAATGACGCTATTAAAACTCCCTCCGTTGGCATTATCCAAATCAGGTTAAGGGTCGAAACCAAAGTTTCCTCTCAGCCGAAAAAGCTCCCCTGTGCAATATTAAATTTTCTCGGCATCTCTGCCGATAGGTTTATTATACCAAAACCTTTATTTTTTGTCAAGATAAACCATTAAAACCGCAATATCGGCAGGAGAAACCCCTGAAATTCTTGATGCCTGACCGATTGAAACAGGTTTTATCTTATCAAGTTTTTGTCTTGCCTCTAAGCGGAGACCGTCGATACTGCTGTAATCAATATCTGTTGGGAGCGCCTTGTTTTCAAGACGCTTAAACTGTCTCGCCTGGCTCATTTGACGGTTAATATACCCCTCATATTTAAGGCTTATTTCAACCTGCTCAGCCACCGCCTCGGAAATTCCCTCCGGACGAGTTTTATCAATAACCCCCATTGATTCATAGTCAACCTCCGGGCGCTTTAATATATCCGAAGCTTTAACACCCGTTGAAATGGTGGTGCTTCCTCTTGATATAAGATAATCGTTAACCTCTTTGGATGGCGGGAAGGTTATCCCTTCAAGTCTTTCTCTTTCCGCCTCAATCTGCGTCTTTTTATTTAAGAATTTCTCATATCTTTCTTTGGAAATAAGGCCGATTTCATAGCCTTTTTCAAGAAGTCTTAAATCTGCATTGTCCTGCCTTAATAAAAGACGATATTCCGAGCGGGAAGTCATCATTCGATATGGCTCATTTGTGCCTTTTGTAACCAAATCGTCAATGAGCGTTCCAATGTATGCCTCGCTTCTGTCCAGGATAAATGGCTCCTCTCCTCTTAGAGAGCGGACAGCGTTTATACCTGCCATAAGGCCTTGTGCCGCCGCCTCTTCATAGCCTGAAGTTCCGTTAAACTGGCCTGCGCCGAAAAGACCCTTTATCTCCTTAAACTCCAAGGTGGGTTTAAGTTGGAGAGGGTTTGCACAGTCATATTCAATGGCATAGGCGTTTCGCATTACCTTGGCATTTTCAAAGCCGGGAAGAGTCCTGAGCATTTTAAGCTGAACATCCTCAGGAAGACTGCTTGAAAAGCCCTGGATATACATTTCGTCTGTGTTAAGACCCATTGGCTCAACAAAAAGCTGATGTCTCTCTTTATCTTTAAATCGGACAATTTTATCCTCAATTGACGGGCAATATCTTGGCCCGATTCCCTTAATATCTCCGCCATAAAGTGGAGAACGGTGGATATTATCAAGGATAACTTTATGTGTTTCCTCGTTTGTATAGGTTATGTGGCAAACGGTCTGGTTTTCAAGCTCTTCCTCGGTTTCAAAGGAGAACGGGGTTATTTTCTCGTCCCCATACTGAACTTCGAGAACAGAAAAATCAATAGAGCTTTTTGCAACTCTTTGTGGAGTTCCTGTTTTAAAACGAACAAGCTCAACACCGATGTCTGCAAGGCTTTTTGAAAGCTCGGTTGCAGGGAAAACCCCGTCAGGACCGCTTTCCTGAGAAAAGTCGCCGATTATAATTCTTGATTTTAAGTATGTACCTGTGCAGACAATAACCGCTTTGCACAAAAAACAAGCTCCCGTGCGGGTATAAACCGCTTTAACACACTTTTTTTCGTCAAGCTCAACCTTTACGATTTCGCCCTGTCTTAAATCAAGGTTTTCTTGCATCTCAATTGTATGCTTCATAACCTCTTTATATTTATTTCTGTCAATCTGGGCGCGGAGAGAATAAACCGCAGGGCCTTTTCCCCGATTTAAAATTCTTGACTGGATAAAGGTTTTGTCTGCAACCTTTCCCATTTCACCGCCCAGAGCGTCAATTTCTCTAACTAAATGACCCTTTGCCGTTCCGCCGATGCTTGGGTTACAAGGCATATTGGCAACCCCGTCAAGACTTATGGAAAAAAGACAAGTCTTTGCCCCAAGCCTTGCTGACGCTAAAGCCGCTTCCGCACCTGCGTGACCTGCCCCAACTACAACAACATCATATTCGTCTGCAATAAACAAAACCTTTCACCTCTTTTCTTAAATAATCATAGGGAATAAAGGCTCTGCCCCTATTCCCTGTTTGCTTTTTATTTTAGCCCGGAGGCCACTGGAGATTTCTGCCTGCAAGGAGGTGGAAGTGGATATGTCCCACTGTCTGCCCGCCATCATTTCCGCAGTTATTGACTATGCGGTAACCGTTGTCTGCAAAGCCCTCTATTTTAGCAATATGAGCTGCCGCAACAAAAACCTCGCTTATTACCTCTGCATTTTCCCCGTTTAAGTCATTCGCTGACGCTATATGTTCTTTAGGGATAATAATTATATGCTGAGGAGCCTGAGGCTCAATATCTCGGAACGCATAAACCTTTTCCGTTTCATAAACCTTCGTTGATGGAATATCCCCTTTAACTATTTTACAAAATAAGCAATTTTCATCAGTTTTATAGCACATTTTCTTCGCCGTCCTTTATTATATTAAGTCTTTTACTATATTAAGAGCATCATCTATCTTAGATGCGTCCTTTCCGCCTGCCTGAGCGCTGTCCGGCTT